>JBOIBC010000054.1:0-7144 GCA_050739295.1 Gammaproteobacteria bacterium | reverse complement strand
CAGGATACCCAGAATGTTGCAAACAGCCACCATACCAGCGCCACCAACGCCATAATCCACAGAATCAACAGATCCCGCCGAGCCAGCCAGAGCAGATACAACAGCACGGCCACCAGAATGATGCGGCTGATTTTCAACAGCTCCGCGGTTTCACCGCTCAGGGAAGACCATTCCCAAGTGGCCGCCAGCACCACGACGCCCGCCACCAGCGCCAGCACCCAGGTGGGCGCCAGCAACACCAACAACACCGCCAGCGGCAACAAGACCAGCGCCGTGATGATGCGTTGTTTAAGCATCCGGACTGTCTTGCATCTGCTCTGGTGTACGGCCGAAGCGTCGCTGACGTGCGCCATACCAGCGCAATGCCTCATTCAGTGCCCTTGCATCAAAATCCGGCCACAGGCTGTCGGTGAAATACAGCTCCGTATACGCGAGATTCCATAACAGGAAGTTGCTGATGCGCTGTTCGCCGCCGGTACGGATGAAAAGGTCGGGGTCCGGAAAACCTGCCAGCGCCAACGACTGCGTCAGCCGGTCTTCATCAAGTTCCTCGGGAGGCATGCGTCCACTGGCTGCATCCGCAGCCAAATGCCTGACCGCGCGCAGAATGTCCCAGCGTCCGCCATAGTCTGCGGCAATGTTCAACGTCAGTCCGGTGTTGACTTGCGTCAATTGCTCCGCCCCCCGCATGCCCTCCTGCAGAAGAGTGCTAAACGTATCACGTGCGCCGATGAAGCGAATACGAACGTTATTCTTGTGCAGTTCCGCCACCTCGCTTTCAAGTGCATTCATGAACAGGCCCATGAGGCTGCCAACCTCCGTGCGTGGCCGTTGCCAGTTCTCGCTGCTGAAAGCAACCAGGGTGAGCACACCAATGCCACGCTGTGCGCAGGCCTCGATGACACGACGCGCAGCGGTGACTCCGGCGCGATGACCGGCCTGGCGCGGCAACAACCGGCGTTTGGCCCAGCGGCCATTGCCATCCATGATAATGGCGACGTGTTTCGGAAGAGTGAGGATATCGGTCTTGGCCATGTTGTCACACTCCTCGCTTGGGTGATGCGCGGCACGATGAATGCCGCATGTGGACGTCGCATCACACTTCCAGGAGTTCTGTTTCCTTGGCAGCGAGGATCTTGTCAATGTCGGCGATATGCCGGTCAGTGAGTTTCTGGATGTCGTCCTGGGCACGGTGTTCCTGATCCTCCGTGACCTCCTTGTCCTTGAGCCAGGCTTTGAGTTCGGTGTTGGCGTCGCGGCGTACATTGCGTACTGCCACTCGCGCGGCTTCCGCTTCCTGGCGCGCCAGCTTGATGATTTCGCGGCGCCGATCCTCGGTGAGTTGCGGCATGGGCACGCGGATCACGCTGCCGGCAGTGGCCGGTGTCAGGCCCAGATCAGACGTCATGATGGCCTTCTCGATCACTGGGATCATCTGTTTTTCCCAAGGCGTAATCGTCAGAGTGCGCGCGTCGCCCGCCGCCACGTTGGCCACCTGGTTGAGCGGCACGTCAGAGCCGTAATACGACACACGCAAATGATCCAGCAAACTGACATGGGCGCGACCGGTGCGCAAGCGTGCCAGAGCGTCCGTGAGCGTGGCCACGCTTTTGTGCATGCGCTCCGTGGCCTTCTTCTTCAGGTCGTCAATCATGATTACCCTCCATTATCCACCAGAGTGCCGATATCCTGCGCGCCCAGGACGATGCGCATCAGATCGCCGGCACGGCTGAGATCGAAAATCCGCAGGGGAATGTTATTGTCCCGGCACAGCACGATAGCGGTGGCATCCATCACCATAAGCTTGTCGGAAAGCACTTGATCGAAGCTCAGGTGTGCATAGCGTTTAGCCTTGGGGTTTTTCTTGGGATCGGCGGAATACACGCCATCCACTTTGGTGGCCTTGAGCAGCAGTTCCGCGCCGGTTTCGATGGCACGCAGGCTGGCAGCGGTGTCGGTGGTGAAAAACGGATTGCCGGTACCGGCAGCGAAAACGCACACGCGGCCTTTTTCCAGATGCCGCACGGCGCGGCGGCGGATGTAATCCTCGCAAACTTCATTTACGCTCAGGCCCGACATCACGCGCACGTATACGCCGAGGCGCTCCAGGGCATCCTGCATGGCCAATGCATTCATGATGGTTGCCAGCATACCCATGTGGTCGGCGGTGACCCTATCCATACCGGCCCGGGCCAGGCCCGCGCCGCGAAAGATATTCCCGCCACCAATCACCATACCCACCTGTACGCCCAAGTCGCGCACCTCGCGCACTTCTTCCGCCAAGCGCATGATCACCGTTGGATCCACGCCGTAATCGACCGCACCCATGAGGGCTTCGCCGCTCAGCTTGAGGAGTATCCGCCGGTAAGCGGGTGTCTGGTTGGACATGGGTTGTCCGCTACGCGAGTGTGAGATATGCGGAGCCCCGCATCGCGGGGCTCTCGGGCATAAAGATTGTACCGTAATCCGCACTGCCTGGCACCGGACCCGGACTAGGAAGGGCTGATTTCAAGCGCTTTTTGCGGCCTGGGCCTTGACCTCGGCGGCAAAATCTTCCTGCTTCTTCTCGATACCTTCGCCTACTTCGAAGCGGGCAAAGCGCAGGACTTTGGCGCCGGCTTGGGCCAGCAGCTTTTCCACGCTGACATCGGGGTCTTTCACAAAGGGTTGACCCAACAGGGTCACTTCGGCGAGAAATTTCCTGAGACGGCCCTCCACCATCTTTTCGATGATATCGGCTGGTTTGCCGCTGTCAGCCGACTGGGCACGGATGATTTCGCGTTCCGTATCCAGCAGATCGGCCGAAACGTCTTCGGGTTTCACACACACGGGTTTGCTGGCCGCCACGTGCATAGCGATGTCTTTGGCGAGCGCTGCCGTGCCGCCCTGCATCTCGACCAGCACGCCGATACGCGTACCGTGTGCATACGTACCGAGGATACCGCTGGTCTTGAACAACGTGAAACGCCGCAGGCTGATATTTTCACCGATCTTGGCCACCAGCTCGCGGCGCGCCGTATCTACACTCTTGCCGTCAGCCAGCGGCAGATTGCTCAACGCATCCACATTCGCCGGTGATTTTGTCAGTACCACCTCGGCAACGTTCCTGACGAAAGCGCTGAAATCCTCGCCATTCGCCACGAAGTCAGTCTCGCAATTCACTTCCACCATGGCGGCGGCATTACCCGCCTGTGCGATGGCGATGCGGCCCTCGGCAGCGATACGCCCGGCTTTTTTGTCGGCCTTGGCAAGACCTGCCTTACGCATGTGTTCGACCGCGTGATCAATATCGCCGTGAGACTCGGTGAGAGCCTTCTTGCATTCCATCATGCCGGCGCCGGTGCGTTCGCGCAGTTCTTTCACTAATGCAGCTGAGATAGTCATAGCAAACCCTGGGAATTATTCAAAACGCTGATATGGAGGCGTCGTATATTTATTCAAGCCTCGTCGGCGCTCACTCCTGCCCGTCTTCGGTTGCGTCTTTCTTGACTGTCTTTTTGCGCACTGTGGTCTTTTTGGCAGTGGCTTTCTTGCGCACTACCGGCTTGTGAGCCGCCACTGCATCTGTGACGGGTTCGGCTTCCGCGACAATCGGCGCGGCAGCCTCTGCAACCGGCTTCTCCGCCGGTTTGCGGCGCGCCGGGGTTTTCTTCGCTGTCATTCTCGCCGGAGCCTTCTTGCGGCCGCGGCCGCGCTTCGGATTGCCCTGCTCGTCCAGTTCCACAAACTCGTCCTCGTCGGTGCCGGCGAGTTGCGGCATGGCGGCCTTGCCTGCCAGTATCGCGTCGGCGACGCCCTGGGTATACAACTGCACGGCGCGGATGGCATCGTCGTTGCCGGGAATCACGTAGTCAATGCTATCCGGGGCATTATTGGTATCCACGATGCCCACGATGGGGATACCGAGCTTGCGCGCCTCGCTCACCGCGATCTTTTCATGGCCGGTGTCAATCACGAACAAGGCATCCGGCAAGCCATTCATGTCCTTGATGCCCCCCAGACTCTTGTCGAGCTTCTCCATTTCACGGCGCAGACGGATAACCTCTTTCTTGCCCAGCCGCTCAAAAGTACCATCTTCTGACTGGAGATCCAGTTCGTGCATGCGTTTGATGGACTGGCGCACGGTCTTGAAATTGGTGAGTGTGCCGCCCAGCCAGCGCTGACTCACATACGGCATGCCGCAGCGGTGCGCTTCTTCGGCCACGGCTTCGCGGGCGGCGCGTTTGGTGCCCACGAACAGCACGGTGCCGCCGTCGGTTACCAGCCGTTTCACAAATTCCAGCGCCTCGCGGTACAGCGGCAGGGTCTTTTCGAGATTGATGATGTGGATGCGGCTGCGTTCACCAAAGATGAAGGGCGCCATCTTCGGGTTCCAGTAACGGGTCTGATGACCAAAATGTACGCCAGCTTCCAGCATCTGGCGCATGGACAGCTCTGCCATGGATAGTCTCCTGATGATCGGGAACGCAAGCGTTCCCCGGGTTAGGCCTCCATACACCCCGGATCGCAACCCTGGCCCTTGCGGACCGGCGGGCACCCAGCGAGCGGTATCGGTGTATGTGTGGGTTAGTAAAATCAGGCGGTCATGGACCGCCTGTTTGCCAAAAAAGGCCGCGCTTTATACCATAAGCCGCCCGTAACAGCAACGCTGGCAAGGTATAGATCCAGCCAACGTCCCCACATTCCACGGACCCCATGCCAGTCACTATCAAAAACTCAGAAGATCAGGCGAAGATGCGCATCGCCGGCCGGCTGGCTGCGGACGTGCTGGACATGATCGCGCCCCACGTGCAACCGGGCGTAACGACCGACGAGCTGGACCAGCTCTGTCACGACTATATCGTCAATACCCAACAGGCCATCCCCGCGAATGTCGGCTACAACGGTTTTCCCAAGACCCTGTGCACATCCGTCAACCACGTGGTCTGCCACGGTATCCCCAACGACAAGCGACTCAAGAACGGCGACATTATCAATATAGATGTGACCGTCATCAAGGATGGCTTCCACGGCGACACCAGCAAGATGTATTTTGCGGGCGAACCCTCGGTGCTGGCGAAGCGCCTGGTGCAGATCACTCACGATTCCATGCTCACCGGCATAGACATGGTGAAACCCGGCGTGCGGCTCGGCGACATCGGATATGCCATTCAGCAATACGCGGAAAGCCACGGATTCTCGATAGTGCGCGAGTACTGCGGTCACGGTATCGGCCGCATCTATCACGAAGACCCGCAAGTGCTGCACTATGGCACGCCCGGCACCGGCCTGGAATTGAAACCCGGCATGACGTTCACCATCGAACCCATGGTCAATGCCGGGAAACGCAATGTCCGGTTATTGCCGGATGGCTGGACGGTGGTGACCAAGGACCATTCACTGTCAGCGCAATGGGAACACACCATCCTGGTTACCGATACCACTCATGAAATATTGACCACGCGAGCCGGCGGCGAAATATGAACCGTTCGCAGTTGTCAGCATACACTTGAACACTCCATCCCCCGATACAACTTCCCCCTTCGATACCGCCACACTGGACCAGGCATTGCACAACAGCGGCAAGCCCTTGGCAAAACTGCGGCGTGCACTGAAGACTACCGACGAAAAACAGCGGCAACAGTTCGCTGCCGGAGTCCCGATCGAGAAATTGGTGCGGGAGCGTGCACAAGCTGTAGACGAACTCATCAAACGCGCGTATCAGCTACATCTTTCGCAATTCCAATCCGAACTGAGCCTGGTGGCGGTGGGCGGCTACGGCCGCGGAGAGTTGCACCCGCACTCCGACGTGGATTTGCTGATGCTGCTGCCGACTGGAAATCAGAGCCATTTCCGTCACGCCATCGAGCACTTCATTGCCTTTCTTTGGGACTTGGGTCTCCCGGTCAGCCACAGCGTGCGCACACTGGAAGATTGCACGCTTGAAGCTCAAGCGGATGTGACCGTGGCCACAAATCTCATGGAAATTCGCCATCTGGCCGGCGCATCCGACCTGTTTTCTGAACTGCAACAAAGAATGCAACCCGAAATGCTCTGGCCCACAAAAGAATTCTTTCTGGCCAAACTGAAAGAACAGCAGCAGCGTCATGCGAAATATCATGATACGGCCTACCGACTGGAACCGAATATCAAGGAAGGCCCCGGTGGTCTGCGCGATATCCAGATGATAGGTTGGGTCGCGAAGCGCCACTTCAATGCCAACACCCTCCATAGCCTTCTGGAGCATCAGTTTCTTACCGCAGATGAATATCGCAAACTACAACATGGACAGGCATTCCTTTGGCGCGTACGTTTCGCTTTGCACCTCTTGTACAGTCGGCGCGAGGACCGCTTATTGTTCGATGCACAACCAAGGCTTGCCACGCAATTCGCCTACCGGGATATGCCTGCGAGCCTGGCCGTCGAACAATTCATGCAGGAGTATTACCGCGCCATCAAGGAACTAGGTTTGCTGAATGAAATGCTGCTGCAACTACTGGAAGAAGCAATACTCAGCGACCAGATGCCGGCCCTTACACTATTGACAGATGAATTCGAAGAACGTGGTGGCTTCCTGCATGCACGCGATACCGGACTGTTCGCGCGGCGGCCCGCCGCATTGCTGGAACTGTTTCATGTGCTGGAACTGCATCCGCGTCTGAAGGGCGTCGGCGCCTCGACCCTGCGCTCTGTACGCGCCAACCTGCATATGATAGATGACGCCTTCCGCGCCGATTCCGCGAACCGTGCGCAATTCATGCAGATTCTGCGCGAACCCCTGGGCGTCACGCACGCATTGCGCCGCATGAACCGTTACGGTGTGTTGGGACGCTATCTGCCTGCATTCGGGAACATCGTGGGCCGCATGCAATACGATCTGTTCCATACCTACACCGTAGATGAACACATCCTGTTCGTGGTCGGCAATCTGCGGCGCTTCGCCCTCAGCCGCTATGACAGCGAATTCCCCCTGTGCAGCCAGATCATGCAGGCGCTGCCGAAACCGGAACTGGCTTACCTAAGCGCCCTGTTTCACGACATCGGCAAGGGTCGCGGTGGTGATCACTCGAAACTGGGCGCGCAGGACGCGGAGGCATTTTGCCTGGACCACGGCCTGAGCCATTACGACGCTCGCCTGGTAGCATGGCTGGTGCAAAATCACCTG
>JBOIBC010000053.1:0-7197 GCA_050739295.1 Gammaproteobacteria bacterium | reverse complement strand
GAAATCCGCGACCTGCTGAAAAAGTAGGCCGCTCAAAACAAGAAGCCCGCCATTGGCGGGCTTTTTCGTTGCAGGTGCTAATAGTGCGCCGGAGGCGGCGGCGGAGCGCCCGAACGCGGCGGCGGGATCGGCGTCACCGTGGCGTAACCGGGCACCTGGTTGCCCTTGGCGTACATGCACTGCGCATAGGCGATGTTGTAGCGCCACTGCAATGCATATGTCGTTTCACTGGCGGTACCTGAACCTGCGGTGGTGCCGAACAGCAGGCCGGTGGCAGCACCAACCCCAGCCGCATCGCTGTTGCCCCCTATCAAGGCACCGGCCACAGCGCCCACTGCAGCCCCTGCGACCGCACCACCTGCGACTTGATTGTTCGCTGCCTGATTGGGGCTCACGCCGAGCGATTGGTGTGCATACAGTTGACACGTCGCGTTGTCCTGCTGAAACACGTCGAACGGCATGCCCGGCGCCGGCATCACTGCGATGGTGGGAGCCACAGGCAACTGTGCGCAACCTGCGAGCACACCGGCGGCAACCAATGCAAGCAAACTTTTACTTAAGAACATGGTGTTCTCCCGTCAGCTTTTGGAGGCCGCACCGGGTGGCGTGACCGGCACTTTCTGCCAGCCGCCTGGGCATTCGGACACGTAGGGATAATATTTTTTTGCCGGTGCACAGTAATACCAATACTGTTCGGGTGCGGGATCCGGCTTGACTGATCCTGTTTGCATCATCACCGGCGGCACGTATGGATCAGGATAGGGATAAACCGGGGCCGGATAGTAGTACCAGCTCGGCCCGACTACCCACCACCAACCGAAACGCGGCCCATACCAGCCCCGATGCCAGTAGCCGCGGTACCAGATGTGTGCATTGAAGCCGGGATGGCGGTAATAAGGCGCTCCATACCAACCGACGCGCGCCTGCACGTACACATGCGTGGCCGCATGCGCTCGCATGGGATGAAATCCGGCGAAGACCACGGCCACAAAAATTCCGACGAGCAATCCGATCCTGTTCATCTTGCCACCCGGCAGCCTCCTCATTCGATACCGCACCTGATATAACGGTCGGCGCCTGTGCCAGTTGACGCATCACGACTCCAGGTCTTGGACCGCAAGGTCCTTTCCGGGTTTCCAGCCCGTGGGAATTTTGACCACGCCCCGGGGCTATTGGAACCTGGGTGCGTCCAAGGGCTTCATGCACCGCCTTTCCCTCCCCTGATTCCAGGCGCGGCGTGCCAGTATTATTCATAGGGGCGGCAATAACCGCCAAGGGCGGATTGTAAAACGATGGGCCCTTTCCTATCGAAGGAAAGGGTACAAAATCGTCACATAAGAATTGGTACCTCTTAGCCCGCTTTATTCCTCACTCCTTACGCTTCACACCGCACGCCTCATTTGTTGATATATATCGCCGGTAGTTCCAACGCTTTGATCTTGGCGTTGAGTGCCGGCAATGCGCTGGTTTGCACGGACTGCCAACGGGCAAGCTGTGCATCGGTCTGGCCTTCCAGTTCCTTGTACACCGCATAATCCTGTGCCGTCGGCTTCGAGTTGCTGAATTCCACGCTGCTGAACAGTGCCGCCAATTTGTTGTTGAGCCGTATCGGATAGTTCAGTACATCCTCACTGGCATGCGCTTTGCTCTGGATGAGTGCGTCCTCAATGCTGGTGAGTTGATCCAGCAGCGGCTTGGCGTCATCGCCGAGCGTCTTGGCCTGTGGGGACTTGGCGTAACGCTCGCTAAGACCGTTGATCTGATCACGCAGGTTACGCAGGCCGACGATGGCTTTGTTGGTCTGATCGAACTTGACGTAGATCTGCATGAGCAGCGCGTGGCGCGCATTGAGATCCTCAGTGCTCAGTTTCGAGCGTGGATCATTCAGCACCATGAACGGCTGACTGTAGCTCTGGCCATCCACCGTGAGTTTCACGCTGTAGGTGCCGGGCAACACCCAGGACCCGCGCTCACTGCCGAACCACAATACCGCACCGGGCACATGCGTCACGTTTGGATAACGCAAGTTCCAGACAAAACGGTTCATACCGGCCTTGTCCGGCAGCTGCTCCGGCAATGGCTTGCCGCTGCTATAGAAACCCTGCTCGGGTTTCACCGGCTGGCCATTACCGAAGGTTTTGCTGCTGAAATCACGGATGTCTTTGCCGCTGGCATCCAGGATGCTGAGCTTGATTTCCTGATCCTTGGCCGGTGCGGATTTGAGGTTATAGAAGATCACCGCGCCGTTGGGAGGATTCTGGCCTTCGTCGCTACCGCCACCGCCAAAGCCCCCGCCGGACAACAGATAGGTATGCTCAGGCGCGAACAGATGCGTCTCGCCTTTTTTCACCGACGCGAGCTGACGCAAATACCCAAGATCGTCCAGCACCCAGAAGGCACGGCCGTGGGTGGCAATCACCAACGTGTTTTCGCGGCCCTGGATCGCCATGTCCGACACCTGCACCGCCGGCAGATTCAGCGCCAGCGATTGCCAATGCGCGCCGTCGTCAAACGACACATACGCGCTGCGCTGGGTGCCGGCGAACAGCAGATTCCGGTCCTTGGTGTCCTGACGGATCGTGAACGTGGGTTCGCCCGCGGGTATGCCATTGTCTATGGCCGTCCAGCTCTGGCCATAGTTTTCGGTCTTGAATAGATACGGATGGAAGTCATCCTGACGGTAACGATAGGCCGCGAGATACGCGGTACCCGCATCGAAATGGGATGGCTCGATGATGGCCACCGTGCTCCATTCCGGCAGGCCCTTGGGTGTCACATTGTCCCAATGCGCGCCATCATCGCGCGACACGTGCACCAGGCCGTCATCGGATCCGGCCCAGAGCACACCTTGTTTCACCGGCGATTCCGCCAACGCGAACACCGTGTCGTAATACTCGACCGCCGTGTTGTCCTTGGTGAGCGGGCCGCCGGCCGCGATCTGTTTCGCTTGGTCGTTGCGCGTCAAATCGGGGCTGATGATTTGCCAGCTCATGCCGTCATCGCGGCTACGCAGAACGTATTGAGAGCCGACATAAATGGTGTGCGACTCGTTGGCCGGTACCAGGATCGGATAGGTCCACTGGAAGCGGTGTTTCAGATCCGCCGCCGCGTGGCCCATGGGATTATCCGGCCAGGGATCCAGCAGGCGCGTCTGGTGTGTGCATTTGTTGAGACGTTCCAGCAGCCCGCTGTAACCGCCGCCGTACACTACGCAAGAATTCGTCGGATCGGGCACCACCCAGCCGCTCTCGCCGCCAGCCGAGTCCTGCCAGTCGCGCACACCGATGCCGCCGCCTGCGCCGCGGTTCACGATATCAATAGTTGAATTGTCCTGCTGTGCGCCGTAGATATGGAACGGGAATTGGTTGTCCAGAGTCACGTGATAAATCTGCGCGGTGGGCTGGTTGTCTTCACTACTCCAGGTCTTGCCGCCGTCATAGCTCACGGTCGCACCGCCATCGTTGCCTTCCACCATGATGTGTGGATCCTGTGGATTGATCCATAAAACGTGGTTGTCGCCATGCGGTGTGTCCAGCGGCTTGAAAGTCGCGCCACTGTCCACCGATTTGAACAGGCCGTCCACTTGTGGTGCATACGCTACATCGGCGTTTTTGGGATCGGCATAGATGCGCATGTAATACCACGCACGCTGGGTGAGTTCGGCGCCGTGGAACAGCCGCTGCCAGGTGGCGCCGTCATCATCGGAACGGAATACGCCGCCATCTTTGGCTTCGATGATGGCGTACACGCGGTTTGGATCGGCGCCGGACACCGACACGCCGATTTTGCCAAGGATGCCGGTGGGCAGGCCCGGATGCTGCGAAATACTTTTCCAGGTTTCGCCCGCATCAGTGGATTTGTACAGGCCGCTGCCCGCTCCGCCGCTGGACATCGTCCAAGGCCGCCGATACGCCTGCCACAATGACGCGAACAGAATGCGCGGATTATGCGGGTCCAAAGCGATGTCTATGCCACCAGTCTCATCGTTCTTGTAGAGCACCTTCTTCCAGGTCTTGCCGCCGTCGCTGGATTTATAAATACCGCGCTCCGGATTCGGCCCAAACACATGCCCGAGTGCCGCCACATACACGATGTTGGCATCGTTCGGATCCACCACGATCTCGCTGATGACGTGGGTGTTTTCCAGGCCCATGTGTTGCCAAGTCTTGCCTGCATCCACGGATTTGTAGAGGCCGTCGCCGGTAATCATGTCGCCGCGGATGAAGGATTCACCCATGCCGGCGTAGATCACGTTGGGATCGGACGGCGCCACTGCCAGCGCACCCACCGGCGCGGTCTTGAAGAACTTGTCGGATACGTTTCGCCAGCTGATGCCGCCGTCGCTGGTCTTCCACACCCCGCCGCCAGCCGCACCAAAATAAAACGTGCGTGGTTCACTTGCCACACCCGCGACTGCCACCGAACGACCGCCGCGGAACGGCCCGATCAGCCGCCACTGCAGCGCGTTCAAATACGGATCGGTCTTGGGCGGCTGCTGGGCCGCGAAAGCCGGTGCGAACGCGATCAGGGCAACCAGCACGATCAAAAAACGGTGGGCGTGATACATGGTTATTCTCCGAGCTGCACGGAAAGTGACTTGTGTGGCCAAATTGAAAAGGCTATTTGCCGGCAAATTCTACCAGCGGTGACGAGCGTAACAAACATTCTGCTTCCCTCTCTCAGAGGTAGAGGAATTCTTATTATGACTCATGCCTCCAGAATCATGCTCCCATCGGCTGCCAAAGCACAAACAGGCATGTAGGCCGAATTGCGCGCAAACCTAACTTGCCCATTACGATTCACCAGGATAAGACCGGCTTCACTATGAGTCTTGTCAGTGAAATGGATCATAGCCTGCCGCGCTGCTGCCGCGGTATCCAAGCCTTGTTCCACTAGGTACGCCACATGGCGGGCAAGCACGGTGCGGATGATGTCCTCGCCTAAGCCGGTGCAGGACACGGCGGCGTATCCATCGGCATACGTGCCGCAGCCGATCAGCGGGGTGTCGCCCACGCGACCGGGCAGCTTGTTGAAGATGCCGCCGGTGGACGTGGCGGCGGCAAGATTGCCGTTCGCATCCAGTGCCGCCGCGCCCACGGTGCCGTGTTCCTTTTCCCAATAATCACGCTGCGCAGGCACCACGAGTGCTTTTGGATCGCAGGTTTCGATGCCGTGTTGCTGTGCGAAACAGTATGCGCCCTCGCCCGCCAGCAGGATATGCGGACTCGCATCCATCACCTTGCGCGCCAGACGGATGGGATTGCGGATGCCGCTCACCGCCGTCACCGCGCCGGCTTTCAATGTAGCGCCATCCATGATGGCTGCGTCGGTCTCAACCTTGCCTTCGCGATTCAGTGTCGAGCCGGTACCGGCATTGAATAACGGGTTGTTTTCCAGCACCACTACGGCCGCTTCCACAGCGTCCGGTGCGCTGCCATTCCGCTTCAGGATCGCATGGCCGGCTTCCGCCGCTACACGGCAGCCTGACAGACGTGCTTCCACGCTCTGCGGCGCAATTTCTCCGGCACCGCCGTGGACGATGATGGCAAAGATCATAGAGATACTGCTTTTTGTCAGGAGCAATCGTTTTGGGGAGGGGTCATCCCGGCCGCGCGCCAAAGAAACCGCAATGAATCGTGGCGAGTATCGCCGCTCCCACACTTATCCAGTTTATTCGCCTTTGAATATTTTCACCACGACATGACCGCGCTTATCAACCCAGCCGCGATACATGCCGGAAGTATTGAACGCGGTCACGGTGTCACCGTTGCGGTCGAGCGCGATCAGACCTCCGCTGTTCTTGCCACCAAACTTCACCAGCTTGTCGTAGATTTCGTAATTCACGGCCTTCTTCAGCGGCCAGCCCTTGTATTCCATCAAATCGGACACGTCCTTGATCAGATTCAAGCGCATGTAGTATTCACCGGTGCCAGTGCCGGATGCACCGCAGGTGGCATTGTTGGCATAGGTGCCGTCGCCGACGATGGGTGAATCTCCCACGCGTCCATCCAGCTTGTTGGTCAGTCCGCCCGTCGAAGTCCCCGCGGCGATATTGCCGTAACGGTCCAGCGCTACCGCGCCCACGGTGCCGAAACCATGCGCCGTGGTGCCGGGATATTGTTCCTCGACGGCAGCGGTCTTGTTGCCTTGCTGCTTGAGCACGCGCTGCAACGCATCCCAGCGCTGTTTGGTATAAAAATAACTCGCCGGCATCAACTCCATTCCCTGGCTCAGGGCGAACTTCTCCGCGCCGTCCGATACCAGCAACACATGTGGAGTCTTCTCCATGACGAGGCGCGCGAGCGCGATGGGATTCTTGATGTGCTGCACGTCCGCCACGGCGCCGGCCTTCAGATTGCTGCCGTCCATGATGGCGGCATCCATCTCGTTCTTGCCGTCGTGGGTAAACACCGCGCCCTTGCCCGCGTTGAACAGCGGCGAGTTTTCCATCACCTCGATGGCGGCCTGCACCGCATCCAGGCTGGTGCCGCCTTTCTTGAGCACGCCGTAACCCGTAGTCAGCGCTTTGCGCAAGACGAAACGGTATTCGGCTTCCAGCGCGGGCGTCATGTCCTTGGGGCTGATGGTGCCGGCGCCGCCGTGGATAACAATAGCGATGGGATGCGTGGCGGCTACCGGCGTTCCGGCGGCCAGAACGCTACTTGCGAACAAGCAGATGCCAAGAAAGGAAATCAATTTGAATGGAGGCATGATGAAGCACCTTGGTGGCTGTTCAATACGGTGGAGGTCAGAGTTTACTGCGAAATTTCCGCGCCTGCTTTACCCTTGCGCAGGAGCGGCTATATTGCGGGAGCGAGATGTTTCTTGTGGGAGCAGTGGCCCCCGCCGCGATAGTTTTCGATCTCGACAACGAACCCATGCTATGCCCCCGCGATGGTCATCTCGCCAATCAGGATCGAACCGGTACGGATGCCGCCGCGCAGGTCCACATCGCTGCCCACGGCGACGATATTGCGGTATATATCCTTGAGATTGCCGGCGATGGTGATTTCCTCGACCGGATACGCAATCTCGCCATTCTCCACCCAGAAGCCCGCCGCGCCGCGGGAATAATCGCCGGTGACGCCGTTCACGCCTTGGCCCATGAGTTCGATAACCACCAGGCCCGTGTGCATCTGCTTCAACAAACCCGCGAAATCCAGTGTGCCGGGTTTGACGATGAGGTTATGCACGCCG
>JBOIBC010000052.1:0-7308 GCA_050739295.1 Gammaproteobacteria bacterium | reverse complement strand
GGCATTCGGCAGCGGCGCCTCTGGCACCGTGTTCGGTGCTGGCGGTTCGGCAAATTTCCTGAGTCATGCCACCGCCATACTGGCAATGCTGTTTTTCATCCTGGCTCTGGCCATGGCATACCTGTCTCATCATACGACGGCTACACCGCAAAGCATTGTGGAGCGTGCGGTTCAACAACAGGCCGCAAGCACACAGCCGGCAGCGCCGCAAGCACCCTCCACCTCCAAAACACCTCCGGCATCGCCACCCAAGACCACGGCGCCCACTCCACCTGCCAAGCCTCCGGGCAATTGATCCACCGCAAAGAGGGAGCTTCGCGTTTGGTGCGGCATCGCTTTTTGGCGCTGCGGTACGTTAAAATTGAATCTCTTTGCGGAAGGCTGGCAGCGCGCCGGTATCTAGCGGACCGAAATGCCGACGTGGTGGAATTGGTAGACACGCTACCTTGAGGTGGTAGTGGGCAAAACCCTTGGGAGTTCGAGTCTCCCCGTCGGCACCAGCTTTGCGCCGGTCGGATATCTTAAAGCTCAGCACCTAGCATCTTATGGCAGGAGAGCATGCTCCAGAATTACATCCCGATTCTTCTGTTCCTGATCGCAGGCGTCCTGTTTGGCACGGTGTTGGTGGGGGCGGGGTTTATTTCCAGCACCTTACTGCGCAACCGTCGCCCGTACAGCGAGAAGGACTCGCCCTACGAATGCGGCTTCGAGCCCTTCGAGGACAGCCGCATGAAATTCGACGTGCGCTACTACCTCGTTGCCATTTTGTTCATCATCTTCGATCTCGAGATCGCCTTCCTGTTTCCCTGGGCCGTATCATTGCACGGCCTGGGTCTGTTCGGTTTCTTCGCCATGATGATCTTCCTCGCCATCTTGGTGGTGGGTTTCATCTATGAGTGGAAAAAGGGTGCGCTCGAATGGGAATAAACGAGACCATCCAGCAGAAGGGCTTCGTGACCACCAGCGTGGACGCGCTGGTGAACTGGGCGCGCACCGGTTCGCTGTGGCCGATGACCTTCGGTCTGGCCTGCTGCGCCGTGGAAATGATGCACGCGGGCGCGGCGCGTTATGACCTGGACCGCTTCGGCGTGATCTTTCGACCCAGCCCGCGCCAATCCGATGTGATGATCGTCGCAGGTACGCTGGTGAACAAGATGGCGCCGCCCTTGCGCAAGGTCTATGACCAGATGGCTGAACCCCGCTGGGTCATTTCCATGGGTTCCTGTGCCAATGGCGGCGGCTATTACCATTATTCCTATTCCGTGGTGCGCGGCTGCGACCGCATCGTGCCGGTGGACGTGTACGTGCCGGGTTGTCCACCCAGCGCCGAGCAACTGCTCTACGGCATCATCCAGTTGCAGAAGAAGATCAAACGCACCAACACCATCGCCCGCTAGACGAGTAACCGAATGAGTGCAGCCACCGACAAGCTCGCCGGACATGTGGAGTCGCGTTTCAGCGAAGCCGTCAAGCGCGTGTCATCCACGGTGGATCAACTGGTCTATGAAATAAGCACAGTGAAGCTGCGCGAAATCTGCCGCGTGTTGCGGGACGAAGAACCGTTCCGCTTCGAGCAGCTGATGGACGTGTCGGGCGTGGATTATCTAGGCTATGGCGATGCGCAATGGCGTACCCAGAATGCCACAACGACCGGTTTTAGCCGCGGTGTGAACCGGCGGCCCCTGGAGGCGGGTGAGCGGGAACAGCGGCGTTTTGCCGTTGTATATCAACTTTTATCTATCCGCCATAACCAGCGCCTGCGTTTGCGGGTGTTCTGCCCGGACGAGCCGCCCATGCTGGATTCGGTGACGGACATCTGGGCCTCGGCAAACTGGTTCGAGCGCGAAGCCTTCGATCTGTTCGGCATCCTGTTCAACGGCCATCCGGATATGCGCCGCATCCTCACTGATTATGGTTTCATCGGACACCCGTTCCGCAAGGATTTTCCGTTGTCCGGCAACGTGGAAGTGCGCTATGACACGGAGAAGAAGCGCGTTATCTACGAGCCGGTGAGCATCGAGCCACGCGTGCTGGTACCGCGCGTCATTCGCCATGATCCACGCTACGAGGAAGCTTTCAAGGAGGCCGCCAAGGATGCCTGAGATTCGCAATTTCACCATGAACTTCGGGCCACAGCATCCGGCAGCACACGGCGTGCTGCGCCTGATCCTGGAGATGGACGGTGAGATCGTCACCAAGGCCGATCCGCACATCGGCCTGCTGCACCGCGCCACCGAAAAGCTCGCGGAAAGCAAACCGTACAACCAGAGCATCGGCTACATGGATCGGCTGGATTACGTATCCATGATGTGCAATGAACACGCCTATGTAATGGCGATTGAAAAACTATTGGGCATCGAAGCGCCGATTCGCGCACTGTATATCCGGACGATGTACGACGAACTCACGCGCATTACCAACCATTTGTTGTGGCTGGGCGCACATGCGCTGGATATTGGCGCCATGACGGTATTCCTGTACTGCTTCCGTGAGCGCGAGGACATCATGGACATGTACGAGGCGGTATCCGGTGCGCGCATGCACGCGACCTATTACCGGCCGGGTGGTGTGTACCGCGATCTACCGGAGCACATGCCGAACTATGAGAAATCGCGTTTCCGCAGCAAGGGCGATATGCGCCGCATCAACAAGGCGCGGCAGGGCTCGCTGCTGGATTTCATCGAGGATTTCACCGAACGTTTCCCCAAGTGCGTGGACGAATACGAAACCCTGCTCACCGACAATCGCATCTGGAAACAGCGTACCGTCAGCATCGGAGTGGTATCACCTGAACGCGCCCTGCAACTGGGATTTTCCGGCCCCATGCTGCGCGGCTCGGGCATCGAATGGGATTTACGCAAGAAGCAACCCTATGCAATGTACGATCACGTGAACTTCGATATTCCCGTGGGCGTGAACGGCGACTGCTACGATCGTTATCTGGTGCGGGTCGAGGAGATGCGCCAGTCCAACGAAATCGTGAAGCAGTGCATCGCCTGGCTGCGTCAGAACCCCGGTCCGGTGTGGCTTGACGATCACAAGGTCACGCCGCCGCGGCGCGAACAGATGAAGTCCGACATGGAGTCCTTGATACACCACTTCAAGTACATGACCGAAGGCTATTGTGTGCCGGAAGGCGAAGTGTATGCCGTCATCGAGCATCCCAAGGGCGAGTTCGGCGTGTACATGATTTCCGACGGCGCCAACAAACCGTTCCGGGTGAAGATACGTGCATCCGGCTTCGCGCACCTGTCGGCGCTCGACGAAATGGTGCGCGGTCACATGTTGCAGGACCTGGTGGCTATCATCGGCACCCAGGACATCGTCTTTGGCGAGGTGGACCGCTGATGGCCGCCGCAGATAAAGCACAACTGCTGTCCAAACATACCCGTCAGGCGATTGACGAGGCCATCGGGAAATATCCAGAAGGGCGTCAACGTTCGGCGGTATTCGTGGCGCTGCGGGAGGTGCAGCACGAGAACAACGGCTATCTCAGCGTGGAACTGATGGACGCCGTGGCTGAATACCTGCAACTCGAACCCATCAAGGTGTACGAGGTGGCGACGTTCTATTCCATGTTCGAGACCAAGCCTGTGGGTCGCCACAGCATTTCGGTGTGTACCAACATCTCCTGCATGCTGCGTGGCGCGGACGAGATCGTCGCGCATATCGAAAAGAGACTGGGTGTGAAGACCGGCGAGAGCACGCCGGATGGCCGCTGTTATCTCAAACGTGAAGAGGAATGCCTGGCAGCCTGCGCGGGCGCACCCATGATGATGGTGGATCACAAGTACCACGAAAATCTCACATCCGAGAAAGTGGACAAGATTCTGGAGGGCCTGAAGTGAGCATTCAGCTGGATCAGGTCTGTCACAAGACATTTAAATTCGACAAGCCCTGGACCTATGAGAATTATCTCAAGGTGGATGGTTACAAGGCCTGGAAGAAAATCCTCAAGGACAAGATTCCACCCGATCAGGTGATCGAGGAAGTGAAGGCCTCGGGTCTGCGCGGCCGCGGCGGCGCGGGGTTTCCGACCGGCGTGAAGTGGGGTTTCATGCCCAAGACCCCCGCCGGTCCGTCCTATGTGGTGTGCAATTCCGATGAATCGGAGCCGGGCACCTGCAAGGACCGCGACATCCTGCGCTTCAATCCACACGCGCTGGTCGAGGGCATGGCCATCGGTTGTTATGCCATGCACTGCAAGGTGGGTTACAACTACATTCGCGGCGAATTCATGGACGAACCCTATGAGCACTTTGAGCAGGCACTCAAGGATGCTTACAAAGCCGGACTGCTCGGCGAGAACATTCTGGGCTCGGGCGTGGACGTGGATATCCATACGCACCTGGGCGCCGGCGCCTATATCTGCGGTGAGGAAACCGCGCTGCTGGATTCACTCGAAGGCAAGAAGGGCTGGCCGCGTTTCAAACCGCCGTTCCCGGCGAATTTCGGCGTGTTCGGTCGGCCCACCACGGTCAACAACACCGAAACCTTCGCTTCGGTGCCGAGCATCATGTTGAACGGCGCGAAGTGGTTCGCAGCCTTCGGCAAACCCAACAACGGTGGCACCAAGATATTTTCCGTCACCGGCCATGTGGCCAAGCCCGGTAATTTCGAAGTACCGATGGGCACACCCTTCAAGGAACTGCTGGCGCTCGCCGGCGGTATGTGGCAGGGGCGCAAGCTCAAGGCCGTGATTCCAGGCGGCGTATCCGCGCCCGTATTGCCTGCCGACATCATGCTGGACTGCGGCATGGATTTCGATTCGCTGCACAAAGCCGGATCCATGCTCGGTTCCGGTGCCGTGGTGGTGATGGACGAACACACCTGCATGGTGCGGATGCTGGAACGTGCCTCACGATTTTTCTATTCCGAATCCTGTGGACAGTGCACGCCTTGCCGCGAAGGCACCGGCTGGATGCATCGCGTGATCGCGCGCATCGAGCATGGTAAGGGCCGGCAGCAGGACCTCGACATGGTGGTGGACGTATCCAAACACATCGAGGGCCATACCATCTGTGCGTTTGGCGATGCTGCAGCCTGGCCGGTACAAAGTTTTATCAAACATTTCCGCGGTGAATTCCAGTATCACATTGATCACGGCTGCTGCCTGGTAGGTCCAGGCGCTCGCAAACAGGCAGCCTGAGAACACACGACAAAAGAAAATGGCAGAAGCACTGGTCAACATCGAGATAGACGGCAAGCCGATCCAGGCCCGCAAGGGCGAAATGATCATCCAGACCGCCGACCGCGAGGGGATCTACATCCCGCGCTTCTGCTATCACGAGAAACTTTCGGTGGCCGCGAACTGCCGCATGTGCCTCATCGAGGTACAGAAAGCGCCTAAACCGCTGGTAGCCTGCGCGACGCCGGTGGCGGAAGGCATGAAAGTGTTCACGCGTTCGGTGCGCGCCCTCAATGCGCAACGCGGCACCATGGAATTCCTGCTCATTAACCATCCACTGGACTGTCCCATCTGCGACCAGGGCGGTGAATGCGAATTGCAGGATCTGTCCATGGGCTATGGCCGCGACATAGCGCGCTATGCAGAGCGCAAGCGCGTCATTAAGGATGAAAACATCGGTCCGCTGATTTCCACCTTCATGACGCGCTGTATCTATTGCACACGCTGCATCCGCTTCGGCGAGGAGATCGCGGGCATACAGGAACTGGGCGACACTGGCCGTGGCGAGCATTCGCGCGTTGGCACTTACATTGCACGTAGCGTTGACCACGAACTTTCGGGCAACGTGATTGATCTGTGCCCGGTGGGCGCGCTCAATTCCAAACCCTTCAGGATGCACGGCCGAGGCTGGGAGATGACCCAGGTCGAAGGTATTTCGCCGCATGATTGCGTGGGTTCGAACCTGTACGGCCACGTGCTGCGCGGCAAAGTCATGCGCGTAGTGCCGAAGGCCAATGAAGCCGTGAACGAAACCTGGATTTCAGACCGGGATCGTTTCAGTTACAGCGGCATTCACAGTTCAGACCGGCTCCAGCACCCCATGCTCAAGGAGCAGGGCGTCTGGCGCGAGACGGATTGGGAGACTGCACTCGCGGCAAGCGTACAAGCTCTGCGCAGTGTGCATGGTGACGCAGGCGTGCTGGCTTCACCCAGCTCAACCACGGAAGAATTGTACCTGCTGCAAAAGCTGGCGCGCTCACTTGGGATCCACAGCATTGATACGCGCCCGCGGCAAGCGGATTTCCGCGATGACGAATTCGAGCCGCCGTTCCCGTGGTTGGGCCAGTCCATCGAGGAACTGGGGAAACTCAACGCCGTACTCGTCATCGGTTCCAACACGCGCAAGGAAGTGCCGTTGCTGGCTCATCGCCTGCGCAAAGCGGCGTTGCATGGTGCGGCGGTGATGTTCCTGAATCCGCGCTACTATGAATTCCTGCATCCGGTGGCAGCGTACCTCAACGTGGCGTCGCAGGATATGACGGCAGCATTGGCTGCGGTACTGAAAGCGGCTCTGGGCAGAAAGCCGGCGCCGACGCATCTCAGGGATTTCGTGAAGGCGCAGCAAGCGAATGCGCAACACGAAAAGATTGCCTCGCAACTGCTCAAGGGTGAACACAAGACGATCCTGCTCGGGCATCTGGCGCTGCAACATCCGGCGTATGCTGATATCCGTGCGCTGGCGGCGGCGCTGGCCGAAGTCACCGGCGCGAGCCTGGGTTATATTTCAGAGGGCGCCAACTCTGCCGGCGCCTGGTTGGCGGGCGCGGTGCCGCATCGCCTCGAAGGCGGCAAAAAAGCCGCACTCAGGGGCCTGGATGCGCATGCCATGTTCGCGCAGCCGCGCCGTAGCTATGTGCTCATGGGTGTGGAGCCGGAACTGGACTGCTGGGACAGCGCTGCGGCGCTGGCAGCACTCGATCAGGCGAAATCCATCGTGGTTATCACCCCGTTCGTGACCGATGTCATGAAAGACTACGCCTCGGTGCTGCTTCCGGCCTGCACGTTCGGCGAGACTTCCGGTACCTATGTGAACGGCGAAGGCCGGTGGCAGAGTTTCACCGGCATGACGAAACCCGTGGGTGAAGCCCGGCCTGCCTGGAAGATACTGCGGGTGTTAGGCAATCTTTGTGAGTTCCCTGGTTTTGAATACCAGTCTTCGGAAGACGTGCGCGAGGAGCTGAAAAAAACACTGGGCCAACTCAAATCCGATAATCATTTTTCAGGCACGCGCATCGTGACGCCTGCTGCATCCATCAAGGGTTTCCGGCGTGTCGCCGAAGTGCCGCTGTATTCAACGGACATGCTGGTGCGCCGCGCCATGCCATTGCAGGAAACCCGTG
>JBOIBC010000051.1:0-7355 GCA_050739295.1 Gammaproteobacteria bacterium | reverse complement strand
GCTGCTGATTGCACCCTTCGCTCTGGGCTGGCTCATGTGGCGCAGCCTGCGGCAAACGGGTCATGCCGACAAACTCGGCGAGCGCTTTGGCAGTTCGCCGCTGCTGCCGCGCAATGAAGTCATCTGGGTACACGGCGCTTCGCTGGGCGAGATCCGCGCCGCGGCTCCGCTGGTGAAATCGCTGCACCGGGATTTTCCGCAACATCCGCTGCTGGTGACGAGTTTCACCGCGACCGGCCGTGCCCAGGCCCAGGCAATGTTCGGCGATCGCGCGCTGGTTGCTTTGCTTCCTTATGATCTGCCGTTCTGTGTGAACCGCTGGCTCACGTGCGTGAATCCCGTCATCGGGATCATCATGGAGACCGAGATATGGCCGAATCTGTTTGCGGCCTGCACGCGCTGCCACATCCCGCTGGTGATGGTCAGCGCGCGCCTGTCGGAACGCGCGCTTGTGCGTTACCGGCGTTTCCGGACTCTGATACGGCGTGCGCTCGCACAGGTGTCGGTGATAGCAGCTCAGACCGAAGGTGATGCGGAATACTTCCGGCGCCTGGGAGTGACGCCGGAGCGGCTGATGGTCGCCGGCAATCTGAAATTCGACGTGCAATTTCCAGACACACTTATTGCACAAGGCCGTGGCCTGCGCGAAAAACTGTTTGGATCGGCCTGCGTAATCGTTGCAGGCAGCACCCGCGAAAACGAGGAACCCATGGTGTTGCAGGCGTTCGCCGCACTGCTCCTGAAGCAGCCGGCCTGTGTGCTGGTGCTGGCGCCGCGTCATCCGGAGCGCGCAGCGGCGGTGGCCGAGCTCGTCAAGAGCGCGGGCTTCGTATGCCGGCGGCGCAGCGCTGGCGAAGCGTCCCTCAAGGCCGGCCAGGTATTGCTGCTGGATACCCTGGGCGAGCTGGCGCGTTTTTACGCTGCCGCGGATATCGTATTCGTGGGCGGTAGTCTGGTGCCGCTGGGCGGACACAATCTCCTGGAACCGGCGGCTCTGAGCCTGCCGGTGCTGGCGGGGCCGCATCTTGCCAATGTGCGCGACATCGCCGAACTGCTCAAAGCCGCCGGCGGTCTTGTCGTGGTAAATGATGCCCAGACCCTGGGCGAAGCGTTTGTGTGGCTCGTGGGCAATCCAGTGACGCGCGAACGCATCGGCCAGGCGGCACAGCAGACGGTGGCCGTCAATCGTGGCGCGCTCACGCGAACTTTGAATTTGGTGGAACAACACATCGCCCGGTCGAAGCCGGGCGATGTGCAGTAATCAAAAGCGCTTCAGATTCCCGGTGTATCAACCACCGGCCGGTGGCGTTGTTGAACCTGCTGGCGGTGCCGCCGTCGGCATGGTCATTTCGGATGCGGGTGCAGGCACCGAAAGCAGAGCATTGATCTGCTGCACATCCTGCGGATTCAGAATGCCGGCGGACTGCTTGAGTTGCAGCACGCTGATCAGGTAATTGTCACGGCTCTGCGCAAAACCGGTCTGCGCTGTTGCGAGATTCTGAACCGCCAGCAATACATCCACGATGGTTTGAGTACCCACGCGCAGGCCAGTCTCGGTGGCTTGCAGCGAGGTGGCGTTGGATTTTACCGACTGACGCAGAGCTTCCACCTGGGAGATGCCGGTTAACACGCCGAGATAAGATGTGCGCGCCTGCTGCACCGTCTGGCGCGTCACCAGTTGCACCTGATCCTGGGCCGCGTCGTACTGACGTTGCGCCTGGGTGACCTGCGCGCTCACACCGCCGCCGGAAAACAGCGGCATATTGAATTGCAGCATGATTTGTTTTTCGCGTATGTCGTAGGTATTGAATATTGTTCCGGATGCGTTGTTGCGCCCGTAACTGGCGCTGAGATCCAGGGTTGGATAGTGACCGGCACGCTTGATGGAGACCGTGCTCGCGGCCACTTCTGCCGCCGCCTGGGCCGCCAGGATGTTCGGATTCTGTTTGAGCGCCTGATCCACCCACTGCTGCGTATTGCTTGGATCAGGTGAGCGCAACGGCATATCCGGTGACGGTTCCTGCAATTCGCCAACAGCCTGGCCGGTAATCGCGCGCAGTGATTCCTCGGCGTTGATGACCTGCTGCTGGGCGCCAAACTCATTGGCCACGGATTGATCGTAAGCGGCTTGTGCCTGCTGCACGTTGGTGATGGCGGTCATACCGACCTTGTATCGCGCCTTGGTCTGTTCCAGTTGCTTGGCATTGGCCTGGGTGGCCGCGTGATCGGCCGCTCGCGTGTCGCGGGCCGTGATCACGTTGAAATAAGCTGTGGCCGTGCGCACGATCAGATCCTGTTGCGCGGCCACATACTGGGCCTCGGCTTGGGCCACGGAGGCATCCGCCTGCTTGATGTTTTCCCACGCCGCCCAGTTGAACAGCGGCTGTGTCAGTTGCAGGCCATATTGGGTATCGCGGCCGGGAGTACTGTTATAGACATTACCGAAGATCGGCTGACCGCCCGCCGTGGTGCCGGTCTGGGTCAGCGAGGTCCCGTAGGATGTCGAACTCGACTTGGAGGCATTCAGGCTCAGGTTCGGTAAATACCCGGCCCGGGCTATGGGTTTGTCCTCCAGCGTCGCTTCGTAGTTGGCCTGGGCCTGCTGGAAGGTGGGGTCGTTCTTGAGCGCCAGTTGATAGACATCCCACAGGTTGGCGCTGTAGGCCGGTGTTGCAATCACGAATCCCGCCGCGGCGAGAGCGAGAAGAAAAATGCGTAAGGTATTCACCATGGCTCCTGTTATTCCCGAAGGTGTGTTAGTCAAATATAACACTATAACTACTATGGGCACAATGCCCGTCCCAGAAGGGTCGCAATTCTAACCCGCCCATATATCAGTCTGATATGTCCCGGCTTTGCAGCCTCTTCAATAGCGCGGCAGCCCCGGTTCCAGACTGAGCGCCCACTCATTGATCCCCCCCGCCAGATTGATGACCTTGCTGAAACCGCAGGACTGGAGAAATACGGCCACCTGCAGACTGCGATTGCCGTGATGGCACAAAACCACGTAGGTATTCTCGGGGTTCAATTCTTCTATCCGTTCCCTGATCTCGTCCATGGGGATATGCAGACAGTCGGGCAGGTGCACGCGCTCATATTCCCAAGGCTCGCGCACATCCAGTATGGTCACCGGTTCTTTGGGGTCCGACCGCAGACCGGTCACTTCTCTGGGCGTGAGGGAGCGGATCGGCATCGTTCCCTCAGAATTGAAAACCGTGGGGCACGGACGCGTTCATCAGTGGCGGCAGACCGGTCTCGAACAGGCTCTCACGTGACCAGGCATCCTCGCGCACGCGCGTGATAACCAGCGCTTCCATGACTGGCGGCTGGCCCACGATCACGAACAACCGACCACCCACGTTGAGCCGCTCGGCGTAGTGTTTGTCGTACGCGGGTAGGGAACCAGTCACGGCGATTACATCGAAACGCTGTGCAAGCCAATCGAGTTGCGTGCCGTCGCGGGTCTCGAGTTTTGCGTTGTGAACGCCCAAACCCTTCAGGGTCTTGCCGGCGGCATCGGTGAATTCCCGAAAAATGTCCACCGACAGCACTTCGCCCGCCATCTTGCTGAGACAGGCGGTGACAAAACCGCTGCCGGTGCCGATCTCCAGGGCGCTTTCATCCGGCTGCGGATCCAGCGCCTGCAGCAACCGCCCTTCCACCTTCGGCGCCATCATCACCTGGCCGTGGGGCAGGGGAATCTGCATGTCGGCAAATGCCAGCTTGCGGTAAAGCTCGGGCACGAACTGTTCGCGGGGCAGGGCATCGAAAACCGCCAGCACGCGCAAGTCGAGTACGTCCCAGGCACGCACCTGTTGGGTGACCATCTGATTGCGGGCAAATTGCGTATCCATGGATTGTTCCGCAGAAAAGCCGTCTCGAAGGGCTGCAAAGGGTAAGCACTTCGGCCGGTCTTGGCAAGGCGCAATGGCATACTGGAGCATGACCGGCATCCGGCTCCAACATTAGGTGAACGGTCGTGCGCACACAATGGATATGTGACGAAGTGTGGCGGGCACGGGGTGAACCGTGGGTTTCATGAGAGTGTAGGCGGACGGTTTGGCGGTATCGTAGATGTCATGTATTTAGGATCGGCGGAGGCGCACAGGGCGATGGGTTCCAGCACGGATAATGACCACAGCAACTACCGCCGGCCGCTGGCTATAGCGATCGCCGGCTGGTTCATATTGTCGCTGCTGATCGCACCGGGAGTTTATCTCGACAGTACATCGTCAGATTTTCCTCTGAGCGTGAATGCGGCCCTTGGCCAGGCATTCATGGCAAGCCTTGCCTGGGGCGTCGCGATGTTCCTGGTGCTGGTGTTCAATCAATGGTTGCGGAATCACAAGCCCTCCGGGAGAGTGTGGCTTGGCGGCCAACTGGGTTTCGGCGCAGCCGTGATCTTCATCCTGTTGCTGTTGATGCGCTGGTGGCAGTGGCCGGTGCTGGGGCTCACGGATATTTTGCGGGCGCCGGATTTGGGAGCGGCCGTGCTCGCCGGCCTGCCGCGCGGATTTGCCATATATTTTGGTGTCTGGGGAATCTGTCAGACCATCCTGTTGCGGCCCGAATATGTCCGCGTCAAACATCAGTTGGTGAGCGCAGAGCTGCGCCACTTGCGCAACCAGCTCAATCCGCACTTTCTATTCAACACGTTGAATGCGGTCTCCGAACTGGCCTACGAAGATCCGGAAGCCGCCGACCGCACTATCACCCAGATGAGCGGCCTGCTGCGCAAATCCCTCGACAACAGCAACCAGCAGGAAATCGCCTTGCGTGACGAGCTGGATTTCCTGCAACGTTATCTCGCTATCCAGGAAACATTGTTGCGGGAGCGACTGCACGTGGAACTTGAGATTAACGATGACACCTTGAATGCACGGGTGCCCGGCATGATCCTGCAACCGCTGGTGGAAAACGCCGTAACCCACGGTATCGGACGCACCGGCACCGGCTATCTTACGGTCCGCACCGCGCGCAAAGGCGAACTGCTGGTGATCGAAGTGGAAGACAACGGCTGGGGTCTGGTGATTTCGGAACCGCACGGCACCCGCGAGGGTATCGGCATCGCCAACACCCGTGCACGTTTGCGGTATCTTTACGGCGATCTCGCCAGCCTCGAACTGCAAAGTCATCTAGGCGAGGGGTTGATCGCGCGACTCAACATCCCGTTCCATGAGGCTTATGCCTACAATGAAGATCCGTACCCTGATCGTTGACGACATGCCGTTGTCACGGCAGCGCACCCGCCGCTATCTGACTGACGCGGCGGACGTGGAGATCATCGGCGAATGCGGCGACGGTGAGGCGGCGTTGGAAGCTATCACCAGGCTCGCACCGGATCTGGTGTTGCTGGACGTGCAGATGCCCGGCATGACGGGTCTGGCTCTGCTGGAAAAAATACCTGCGGACCGGCGCCCGGCGGTGGTGTTCATCACCGCGTTTGCCGAATTCGCGGCTTCGGCCTTCGACGGCAATACCGTGGATTACCTGCTCAAGCCCTTCGACCGGGAACGCCTTGCCAAGGCCTTGGCAAAAGTTCGCGAACACCTCCAGTCCAAGGCGGAATCCCACCCACCAGCTACCGCGCTGTCGCCGGAACAGGCAAACGCGTATCTCAACCGCATTGCAGTCAAGTCCGTAGGCCGTACCGTGTTTGTGAACACCGACGCCGTGGATTGGCTCGAGACCGCGGGCAACTATGTGTGCCTGCACGCCGGCAAGGAAACCCATGTGGTGCGTGAAACCATGAACCAGATCGAATCCCGGCTAGACCCGCAGATATTCGTGCGCATCCACCGTTCCACCATGGTGCGCATCGAAGCCATCCGGGAAATTCAGCCGCTGTTCAATGGCGACCGCATGGTCATTCTGCGCGACGGCAGCAAACTCACCATGAGCCGTTCCTACCGCGACAAGGCGCGCGCCGCCTTGGGCACTGTGTAATCTATTCTTGGTCTCCTTTTCCCTTGAAGGGAGAGGTTGGGCCATTAAGTGATATGAGGCGTGGTTTGTCGGGATGGCCTGCTTTACACCCTCTCCCACGGAGGGAGATGGTGATTAAAGTCGAGAGTTTTCTATTCTTGCTCCCTCCCGCCGGGGTGGAGGGGTTATAAAGCAGGCCATTGGCGGCAGCATCAGCCTACCGAAACCCGCGATTCGTCCCATGACGGCCACGGTTCGTCACACAACCGTTGTGATACCTGTCTTTTCTGTCTAAATTCAAGGCCACATTCAGACGAGGCTTTTTCGTTGGACAAAAAAGACGCACTCAACGCCCTGAAGATTGACCGCGACGCGCCCCCAGCTCCCGGCCGTGGCGGCCGCAAGTGGTGGCTGGGCGGCGGCATCGCCGTGCTGGTCATCATCCTCATCCTGGCGGGCTGGTGGCTCTTTCATCCGCGCGCTGTCGAAGTGCGCACCGTGCAGGTAGTAACGCAGGGCGGCGATTCCAGCGGCGGCAGCATCTTGAATGCTTCTGGCTACGTCGTGGCCGAGCAGCAGGCGACAGTTTCCTCCCAAGTGACCGGCATGATTACCGCGGTGTATGCGCAAGAAGGCATGCGCGTGAAACAGGGCGAGATCCTCGCACGTCTCGATGACCGCCAGGCACGTGCTATGTTGGCCAACGCTCAGAACCAACTACAAGCCGATCAGGCGCTGGTGGCTCAGAACCAGGCGCAATTGCTCAAGGATCGGCAGAATCTCACGCGCGCCGTGGCGCTCGCCAAGCAGCATCTGATGAGCCAGTCGGATCTGGACAATGCCCAGGCGGCGGTAGACATGGACAAGGCCACTTTGGCGCACGCCCAAGGCCAGGTCAAAGTGGATGAGGACAACGTGCGGGCGGCCACAATCGGCGTCAGTTACACCGTGATCCAGGCGCCGTTTTCGGGCGTGGTGACCGAGAAATACGCTCACCCCGGCGAGATGATCTCGCCGGCCGCCGTCGGCGGCTTCACACAGACCGGCATCTGCACGCTCGTGGACATGCAGTCGCTGGAGGTTGATGTAGATGTGAACGAGGCCTACATCCAGCGTGTGCATAACGACATGCGCGTGGATGCGGTGCTCGATGCCTATCCAAACTGGCACATCCCGGCGTACGTTATTAGCGTGGTGCCCACTGCCAACAAGGAGAAAGCCACGGTCAAAGTGCGCATCGCCTTCGACAAACTCGACCCGCGCATCCTGCCGCAGATGGGTGTGCAGGTGTGGTTCTATGCCGAACAGAACAAGACCGCCCAGCCCAGTGTCACCACAATTGCAATTCCCCAGAGCGCAGTACACGGCAGTGGAGTTGACCAATACGTGTATCTGGTGGAGCAGGGTCATGTGAAACAACAGGGTGTGAA
>JBOIBC010000050.1:0-7393 GCA_050739295.1 Gammaproteobacteria bacterium | reverse complement strand
CAACCTCGCGGGTAGCAACAGCCAGACGCTTGGCTACGACAACCTGAACCGCCTGAGCACGGGCAGCGGCGCCTATGGCAGCCAGAGCTATGGCTACGATGCCAACGGCAACCGCAACACCGAGACTCTGAACGGAACCAACACTACGCTCAACATAGCCGTGAGCAGCAACCAGCTCGCCAGTCTCAGCGGTGGCCAGAACAAAACTTACCAATACGACGCCAACGGTAATCTCACCGACGACGGCACCAACACCTACACCTATGACAACACCAACCGGCTGGCCGGTGTCACCACCAGCAGCGGCACCGACACCTATCAATACAATGGTCTCGGTCAGCGGGTGGAGAAAACTGTCGGGGGCTCCACCACGGTTTTCGTGTATGACGAAGCCGGGCATCTGCTCGGCGAATACACATCATCCGGCAGCCTCATCGCCGAGCATATCTGGTTAGATAACCGGCCCATCGGATTAATCACATCCAGCGGGCTGTACTACGTACAGACCGACCAGCTCGGGACACCGCGAGACATCACCAACCCCAGTAAAGCGATCGTCTGGCAGTGGAACAGTGATCCGTTCGGCAACGGCACACCCACCGGTTCGATTACCTACAACCTGCGGTTCCCCGGCCAATACTTCGACAGTGAAACCGGCCACGATTACAACTACTTCAGATATTACGATCCGACGATAGGGCGCTATATTGAGAGCGATCCTATAGGGCTTGCTGGCGGGATTAACACGTATGCCTATACTAACGGTAATCCAATAAGCCTCGCTGATCCTATGGGTTGGGCGCCTGGCGACTCGTTTCCGAGCGCGGAAGCGGCAGCACTCGATGCTCTCAACTACATTAGTTCGAAATCTGATAGATGCGCCCGTGAGTACGGTGGATGGGTCTATAAAGAATGGTCGTTATTCGGTCCGCCGATGTACACGGAGCTATGCTTGAATCTGGTGTACAAGCGGTTTGAAAAAGGCGGCGTACCTGCTGACAATGAGTTTGTGTAGAACCATTTCAGCAAGAGGAGTACGCCATGAACGAGAGTAATGTAGTTGCGTTGCAGAATCCAGCAGGGGTGGCCGACCCGCTGCGGGAGTTGCTGCGGCACGGCGCCCAACAGTTGATTGAGCAGGCGGTGGAGCAGGAGCTGGTGGAGTTTCTGGCGTGCCAGGCCGACGGGCAGGAGGCTGCGGGCCGGGCGGGGGTGGTGCGCAACGGCTACCTGCCGGCGCGGGAGATTCTGACCGGGATCGGGCCGGTCGCGGTGCAGGTGCCGAAAGTGCGTTCGCGCACGCAGGTGCCGGTGGTATTTCACTCAGCCCTGGTGCCACCGTATGTGCGCAAGGCCAAGTCGGTGGAAGCCGCGCTGCCGTGGTTGTACCTGAAGGGCATTGCGACCGGGCAGATGCAGGAGGCCTTGAGGGTGCTGGTGGGGCCGCAGGCCAAGGGCTTGTCAGCGCCGGTGGTGAGCCGGTTGAAAACCGCATGGAGTGCGGAATACCAGACCTGGTGCGCTTGCCGGCTGGATCGGGACCGCTGGGTGTATGTGTGGGCCGACGGAATTTATAGCGGGCTGCGGGCCGAGAGCCAGCGGCTGTGTGTGCTGGTGGTGATCGGCGTGAACGAACGCGGCGAGAAACACTTTCTGGCGATTGAGGACGGCATGCGCGAATCCACCCAGAGCTGGCGGGAGGTGTTGGTGAAGTTGAAAGATCGCGGACTCAAGCTGGCCCCCAAGCTCGCGGTGGGCGATGGCGCGCTCGGGTTCTGGGCAGCGCTCGAGGAGATCTATCCCGAGACCCGCAGTCAGCGCTGCTGGGTGCACAAGACCGCGAACGTGTTGAACTACCTGCCGAAGTCGTTGCAGCCGAAGGCCAAGCAGGCACTGCAGGAGATCTGGATGGCGCCGTCGCGGCAAGCGGCCGAGCGTGCCTTTGATCTGTTCGTGGCCACCTACCAGGCCAAGTATCCGAAAGCCACCGCGTGCCTGACCAAGGATCGCGAGGCGTTGCTCGCCTTCTATGACTTTCCGGCGCAACACTGGCCGCACATCCGTACCAGCAATCCCATTGAGTCCAGCTTTGCCACGATCCGGCATCGGACTGAGCAGACGCAAGGCTGCGGCAGCCGCAATACTGTGCTTACTTTGATGTTCAAACTCGGCATGTGTGCCGAACAACACTGGCGCCGGATCCGCGGCTTCCACTACCTGGCCAAGGTCATTACCGGCGTGCGGTTCAAAGATGGCATTGAAGACGTAGAGAGCGTTTTACAAGTCAGCAGGAGCGCCGCTTGACAAATCCTCATACACCACATTTGCACATAGCTCATGTACACGTATGACGAGCCAACTCCCCTTGGGCAGACGGGCGGTGTCATGCCAGATATGCCGATATTCCACGGGACGTATGCAATGTTTCACAATCATCCATTACTCCCGGGATACGATTACAACCATTTTTCTCCTCCGGATGAGGACACGGCCGACGCCGATAATTTTCCGTCATACCTATTAACACCAACTGGGCCAATATTGCGCTATGTGCCCGTCCCTAACAGCCCGGAGGGAGGCAGCGTGGCTACTGTAGGCCAAGCCAAAAGTTGTAGTTGCACGCGATAAAGCCCGGGAAGGAGTCACTCATGCATTTCCAACAATGGTTCTCTGTAATGGTCGTCGCAGTGCTCATCTCTTGCGTAGGCTTTACGAGCTCTGCCAAAGCTGATGTAGAAGGACGAATGCCCTTCGCGCACATCCAATACAATTCTACAGGACTGGACAATTCCGGGCCCGTGAACGTTGAAGTGTTTCAAAATTCAAATGGAATATATGAATTGAAAGTTTCGGCCTTTGGAACGCTTCATACGGTCACAAAAGCCCAACTAGAGGCCATTAGCGGCCATATGTTTAACTTAGTTGGCATCTCATATTCAAGAGGTTATCCCAAGACTGGAGGACGATCTGTCTATGTGCTGATATATCAGGGCTTTTCATCTGGCGCGGAAGTTGCCGCAATAGTGACCGTTACAGAGCATGGCGGAGTTCGTGTTAGGGGCATCAGACCGATTGCGCAATCGCAATGCGAAACGACATCAATACCGTAGGAGAGAAAAGCGGACGCTACCCTTTTTCATACTGTGACCGACCAGCTCGGCACACCCCGGGACATCACCAACTCCAGTAAAACTATCGTCTGGCAGTGGAGCAGTGATCCGTTCGGGAATGGCACACCCACAGGTTCGATTACCTACAACCTGCGGATGCCCGGCCAGTATTACGATGCCGAGACCGGACATAACTACAACTACTTCCGAGACTATGATCCGACGATAGGCAGGTATATCGAGAGTGATCTAATTGGATTGCGTGGCGGCATAAACACATATGGATACGTTGGGCAAGACCCCCTAGGTGGAGTGGACCCATTCGGCCTAATTAAAATCTATGGCAATTGGTGTGGCCCAAACTGGACGGGTGGATATACAAAAGAATGGAATCAAATGACTCCCCATGAGCAACAACACGCGGCACCGCCAGTTGGTCCGCTGGATGCGGCATGTGAGAGACATGATAAATGTTATGCAAGTTGCCGCGGAAAATTTCCGTGCAGCCCAGATGGAAGATCAATTTGCTTTCTGAACTGTGATAAGGGACTAGAAAGTTCTGCCTTCAATATTGGGGGATTTTGGGGGGACGTAGTTGGGTCAGCAATGGCTCGCTCTGGAAAGCGCGATGCTGGTCCAAATGCAAAAAGCTGTCCAAACTGCACGAAGAACTAGCATGATTGCAAAAAAATCTCATGTTATAGGAGTGATTCTGGCGAGCTTACACTTGGTCGGGGTTTGTCTGACAATTTGGTATATTGCAGTCTCAACTGTGGGCCAAGCGTCATTAGTTTGGGCGTTCTGGGCTTTGATCGACTTCCCTTGGTCATTGGCATACCTTCTGTCTGGTCCAGCCTATGCTCATTGGGTGGAGGCACTATCTTCAGCCCATCCATTTCTAGCACAGGTGATGTATTTTCCTCACATCCTACACGTGCTGATCGGCACTATTTGGTGGTACTTCTTACCTATTCTGGTTGCTAAACTCATGGCAATGATCCGGTCGGCTTCTGTTCGGAAGAAAACTAGAATTTGAGGCTTAAGGGGTCAGTACCCTTTTCAAAGTAATAGTTCTAGACTGGACACACGAATGTACTCTGGAACAGGGAGGTTCCGATGCCGAGAAAGCCACGATTCTATTTGCCCGGTGTTGCGGCGCATGTAATACAGCGCGGCAATGACCGGCAACCGGTGTTTTTCGATGAGCGTGATTACATCCAATACCGCGCCTGGTTGCGGGAAGGGGCACAGAGATATGGATGCACGGTGCATGCCTATGTATTGATGACCAATCACGTGCACTTGCTGGTGACGCCGCAAAGCCGGGAGGCGATCAGCCGCACGATTCAGCATGTTGGCCGTTATTATGTGAGTTACATCAATCGCTTGACATCAATCGGGAATACGGGCGTAGTGGAACATTGTGGGAAGGGCGGCATAAAGGCAACCTGGTTTCGGTGGCGGATTATTTTCTGGCGTGCACCCGTTATATTGAACTCAACCCGGTGCGGGCAGGCATGGTGGAAACGCCGGGCGAATACCGCTGGTCCAGCTATCAAGCCAATGGGATAGGACAGGCGGATAATGTATTAACACCGCATGAGTTGTATCTGTCATTGGGGGTAACCCCAAAAGAACGGCAACATCGGTATCGCGAATTGTTTCGGGCTGCACTGGATATAGAACAGGTGCATCAAATCCGGGCGGCGGTGCAAACCGGCACGCCTCTGGGAAACGCGCGTTTCAAGCAACAGATTGAGCAAGCTTTGAAACGGAGGGTGGGTCATGCGAGACGCGGAAGGCCGAAGCAACAGAGTAAGAACAAAGGGTACTGACCCCTTTCTCCTTGTTGACTGGCTCCGCTGGCAGGAACACCTGCACCCGAATCCGATTGATCTGGGTCTGGACCGCGTCAGGTGTGTTCTTAAAGCCATGGAGCTGGAACATCCGCCATACCGTGTGTTGACGGTGGGGGGTACCAACGGCAAGGGTTCCTGCGTGGCATTTCTGGATGCCATCCTGCGTGCCGAAGGGTATAAGGTTGGTGCCTATACCTCGCCCCATTTGCTGCGTTACAACGAACGTATTTGCATCAACGGTGTGGGGGTGACAGATGCTGAATTGTGCGAAGCATTTGAGCGTGTAGATGCCGCACGCCGTGATGTGAGCCTTACCTATTTTGAATTCGGCACGCTCGCAGCTTTTGATATCTTTCGCAATCACAAGATTGACATAGCCCTGCTGGAAGTGGGCATGGGAGGCCGGCTGGATGCGGTGAACGCCGTGGATCCGGACGCTGCACTGGTAGTGTCCATCGGACTCGATCATCAGGAATGGCTAGGCAACAACCGCGACAGCATTGGCTACGAGAAGGCCGGTATTTATCGCGGCAACAAGCCAGCCATTTGCGGCGACCGCAATCCGCCGCTGCGACTGCTGGAAACCGTACGGCAACTGGGCGCGGATCTGCAAGTTCTGGGCCGGGATTTCAATTGGCGCATGAACGGCGCTACCTGGACTTGGCATGATAAGGATCGCGAGATCAGCCAATTGCCGGTTCCGTCATTGCCGGGCCATATTCAATTCGATAATGCTGCCAGTGTGATTGCACTACTGCAGTCTGTAAAATCGGTGCTGCCGATTGGTGAAGATGCGTTGCGCAAGGGTTTGCAAATGGCACAAATTAGCGCGCGCTTCCAGTGTCTGCCCGGCAGGATCGAATGTATATTGGACGTGGCCCACAATCCGAATGCAGCCCGGGTGCTGGCGATGAATCTTGCGGAAAAACCCGCGAAGGGCAGAACGTTTGCCGTGGTGGGCATATTTGGCGACAAAGCCGTGGAAGACGTGACGCGTGCGCTGGCGCCGCAGATAGATCATTGGTTTGTGGCCGGCTTGAGCGGGCCGCGCGGTCAGAGCGCCAACAAGCTGGCTGCTCGTATTCGTTCTGTCATGCCGGATACAAGACTGGTGGAATCCGGCTCTGTGTCTGAGGCTTATCAAGCTGCGCAGTCAGCGGCCATGCCGGGTGACCGCATCGTGGTGTTCGGCTCGTTCCAGACCGTGAGTGCGGTCTTGCGTATTCGACAGAATACCGGTGACAATTAACGCACACGGCGCAAAGCGCTACAGGAGATCGGTAAATGCAGGTTGGACTCAAAGAGCGCCTGATCGGCGCAGTGGTGCTGGTGATTCTGGCGGTGATCATCATTCCCTGGGTGCTCAAGGGCGGCTCGGCGCCCAACAGCACGGTCACGAAGCCACTGACTTTACCCGAAGCCACGACCACCGTCGCACCCCAGGCGGCTTATCGCATGGACTTGAACAGTCCGGCGGCAGCCACGGGCTCGATGCCGGACGCGGCGGCCACCCAAGCAGGCGCCGCAGGTACTGCACCGGCAATGGCCGTGAATCCTGCCGTCAAACCTGCGGCTCAACCGCCTCCTTCGCCAGTTACGCGCGCAGCTAGCACCGGCCAATGGGTCGTGCAGGCAGGCAGTTACGGCAATGAATCCAATGCACGCAGTGTTGAGCGCAAGCTCGCCAAACACGGTTATCACGCCTATATAAGCCGTTATCAAAAGAGCGGTCGAACCTATTACCGGGTGCGCGTGGGACCCTACCAGGACAAGGCAGCGGCTGAGCGAATTGTCACCAAAGTGTCGCGTGCCTACGGCGGCCGGGCCCAGGTAGTGCCGAATTCCTGATGGAAGCGGGCGGACGCGGACGGCGTCTGTTAAAATGCCATTCCGTTTTCAAGGCGGCACGCCGCGGCGGCCAGGGCGCGCATGATCTGGGTTGATTACCTCATTCTCGTCATCATCGTTGTTTCGGCCCTCATCAGCCTGCTGCGCGGCTTCCTGCGCGAGATCGTCTCGCTGATGACCTGGGTCGTCGGGTTCTGGGTGGCACTGCGCTTCGCCCGGCCGGTGGGCGACTCCTTCACGGTAATCCACAATCCTTCGGTGCGCGTCATCATCGGGTTCGTGATTTTGTTCGTTGCCATCCTGATCGTCGGCGCAGTCATCAATTTCATCATTGGCAAGATCATGAAAAAGACCGGTGCCAGCCCGGCCGACCGGGTGCTGGGCCTGATTTTCGGACTGGTGCGCGGCGTGGTGATCGTCGCAGTGCTGGTGATCGTGGCGGGGTTCACAGTACTGCCGCAGGATCCCTGGTGGCATCAGTCACGGCTCATTCCTTATGCGGAATCGGTGGCCGGTTGGATGCGTCATGCGCTGCCGGCGCGGGTGGCGGACGAGATGATGCATGGTGCAAGGACG
>JBOIBC010000049.1:0-7394 GCA_050739295.1 Gammaproteobacteria bacterium | reverse complement strand
CTGTATTTCATTTCCGACCGCAACGGTTTCTGGAATATATACAAGTATGCAAACGGTAAAATCCGCGCCGTCACCGACGATGCCATGGATTACGGATTTGCCCAATGGAACCTTGGCATGTCAAGTTACGGTTTCAGGGCGGACGGCGTCATTCTCGCGACGCGTTTCAATCGTGGCGAATCCGAGCTGGTACAGATCGAAATTGGCGGCCAACTTAGTTTGCTTCCCGCTCGTTTCACCCAGATCGAGCATCTGCACGTAGCTGGACGGGAGTTTGCACTGCTGGCGGCCGATCCCTCTCGACTGCCGGCGGTGATACTCGGTGACGATGAACGCTTCACCCCGCTCAGCAAAGTCGAAAACCACATTCCGGCGGAATACCTGAGCATCCCCGAATTCATCAGCTTTCCCACCACCGACAGCGAAGCTGCCCACGCCTGGTATTACCCGCCATGCAATACGGACTTTTCTGTGCCAGCTGGCGAAAAGCCACTACTGCTGGTGAAATGTCACGGTGGCCCCACAGCCATGGATGGCAACGCCCTCGATCCGCGCATCCAGTTCTGGACCAGCCGCGGCTTCGCGGTGGTGGATGTGAACTATCGTGGCAGCAGCGGTTTCGGCCGTGCTTACCGCCGCAGCTTGCGCGGTCAATGGGGCGTGCGTGATGTCGAAGATTGCATTACCGCGGCCCGTTATCTGGTAAACGCGGGGCGGGCGGACCCACGGCGCCTCATCATCAGTGGCAGCAGCGCCGGTGGGTTCACTGTGCTCAGCGCGCTCGCCTTCCATGATCTTTTCAAAGCCGGCGCGGTCTATTACGGCATCAGCGAACTCGCCACCGCCATGACCGACACCCACAAGTTCGAAGCGCGTTATGGCGACGGCCTGCTCGGTCCGTGGCCCACCGTGCGTGAGGTATATCACGCCCGCTCACCCCTGTACGCCGCGGACGATATCAAGTGTCCGGTAATATTCTTCCAGGGCCTGAACGACCGGGTGGTGCCCCCCGACCAGACGGAACGCATGGTGAACGCGCTGCGCGCCAAAAAATTGCCGGTGGCTTGCCTGCGCTTCGAAGGTGAAGGCCACGGTTTCCGCCGCGGCGATACACTGCGGCGCGCGCTGGAAGCCGAACTTGCATTTTACGGACGCGTATTCGGTTTCACGCCAGCCGACGCGCTGCCGCCACTTGCCGTGGATAATCTGCCGGAGCCGGATCGATGCGAAAACTAGCCGGCTTTGCTCATGGCCTGTTCTGGCTGCTGCTCGTGCTCCTGAGTGCGGGCGCACATGCCGCCGCACCCAGAGTGGACGTTCAGGTGCGTGGTGTGAACGGCAGCCTGCTCAAAAACGTGCTGGCCTATCTCAGCATCAACACCTATCGCGATTCGCCTACGTTGAATCAGAGTCTGGTGGATCGCCTGAATGCACGCGCGCCGCAGGAAATAAAAACCGCACTCGAACCCTTTGGTTATTATCAACCCGAGGTAAAAAGCAATCTCGAAGAAACACCTACCGGCTGGACCGCCATCTACACTATTACTCCCGGCACACCCGTACTGGTGCGCACCGTGGATGTGGAAATCAGTGGTGCCGGCAAAGATGACAAGACCTTCAAAAAATTTCTTGCCGAACTTCCAATCAAATCCGGTCAGCAACTCGACCAGCCTGGCTATGAATCTCTGAAACAGCGTCTTCAACAAATCGCCGCACATCACGGCTATCTGGACGCGCAATATACGCAAAGCACGCTGCGTGTGGATCCACAGCAGCATTGGGCGGATATCATCCTGCATTTCCAGACCGGTCCGCGCTACTACTTCGGCGCCGTAATGTTCGTGCAGGATTTCATGAGTACGAAGTTCCTCGCGCAATACGTCACTTTCAAACCCGGCGATCCCTACGATGCCGGCAAGGTGCTGGTGCTGGAATACGCCCTGAATGATTCGGGTTATTTCGCCACCGTGGACGTGGAAGTACAGCGCAAACAGACCACGGTCGAGCGCCACATTCCCATCCGCATCGTGCTCACGCCGGGCAAACGCAACAAGTATATCCTCGGCATCGGTTACGGCACCGACACCGGGCCACGCATGACGCTCGGCTGGGAAAACCGGCGGCTGAACGGCGAAGGCCACAAGTTTTCGGTGCTTGGTCAATATTCGCACATACTCACCAGCACGCAGATAAATTACACCGTGCCCACACCCAACGGCGCGCAACTGGTGTACAGCCTGGCCAATGTTCGCCAGGTACTGGGCAGCGGCGTGGCCTACACCACCGCGGTCGGCGTGAACCGCTACACCTCGCTGAACGCCTGGTCCTGGAATCAGTATCTGCAACTGTCACACAACCGCAGCGATTTCGTCACAGAGCCAAGTACCATCGCTACCCTCCTGCTGCCGGGCAGCACGTTTTCGCGTGTGGTGACCGACGATCTCATCTTCCCCAGCCACGGCTACCGCGCCTCACTGGATCTACGTGGCGCAAGCCAAACGCTCGGCTCCAGCACCAGCTTTCTGCGCGCCGACCTGAGCGCCAAGCTGATACTCACGATCGCGCCGAACACGCGCCTGCTGTTGCGCGGCGAAGTCGGCGCCACCGCCACCCGAGACTTCAACGCCCTGCCGCTGTCGCAGCGCTTCTTCACCGGCGGCGATATGACGGTGCGCGGCTTTGCCTACAATTCCATCGGCCCCACCGATCAATATGGCAACGTGATCGGCGGCAAGGACATGATGGTGGGCAGCATAGAAGTGGACCATATGCTCGGACGGATTTTTGGCGTGGCCGTGTTCGTGGACGCAGGCAATGTGTTCAATTCCTTCCAGACCTCGCTGGAAAAGGGTGTGGGTGTAGGCCTACGCTGGCGGACACCCGTGGGCATGGTGAGACTCGACTTTGCGCATCCGGTGAAACGTCCCGATCTTGACCGTATCCGCATCCATTTCAGCATCGGAACGGACTTGTGATCAAACGCATTGTCATTGCTGTCGTCATGCTCTTCATTCTGCTGTTCGCGGGCACCATTTGGTTCACGCTGCGCAGCGAAACGGCGTTGCACTGGGCAGTGGTGCGGGTGGAAACCCACTACGCGGGCAAACTCACGATTGGCGGCGTACAGGGCTCGCTCATGGGACCCATCACACTCACGGACGTGCAGCTTGACGAAACGGCTTTCGACGTCCGCATCCACACGCTGACGCTAGACTGGCAACCGCTGGCGCTGCTGGGCAGACGTGCGGTCATCACTCAGTTTCACGTCCAGGACATGGGCGTGCGGATCAAACCGCGTCAGTCTTCAACGCCTTTCAAATTCGTACGCCCGCAGCCGCCACATCTGCCGGTTGCGATCATTGCAAATAATCTGGAAATAAATCACCTCACGCTCATAACACCAGAACTCAATCAACCGGTGATTGTGGATCACGCCACGCTTGCCGCACAGTTGGACAACCGCGCTTGGGCACTGCGTTCTCTGCAGGTGGAGGGGGCTCACGTACAAGTAAAAGGTGAAGGAGTCTGGGCATTTCAGCGTGGCGAGCAGGTTGACGCCCACCTGCAAGGGACACTCGCCCTGCCCGGACAACCGGCCTTTACCGGCGAGGCCACCGCCAAAGGTGATGAGCAGACAATCCACTTTCAGGGTTCATTGAGCGCGCCGTTCCAACTGCAACTGACTGCCGAATTGAGACAAGTATTCACCGCGCCGTCCTGGCAAGGCGAACTGCGCTTCAGCGGGCTGGATCCGCACCGGCTGCACCCCACCTGGCCGGATTTGTTGGCCAACGGTGATTTGCGGGTGCAAGGCGGCCCGCAGGCCACCACGCTCACCGGCGACATCGCCGCGCGCGAACCGAAATACGGCGACTGGCGCAGTCATGCAGAGCTGCGCTTGGCCGGCCGTGTACTGCAAATACATCAACTGAACCTCACGCGCGTCAACACCACCACGCGCTTCAACCTGAGCGGCGAAGTGCGTTACGCGGCCGGTAAGCTGGAACCGGTCTTGCATGGCGACTGGAAAGCATTGCCCCTGCCGCTCACCGGAAAACCGTGGCTCACCTCGCCCCGCGGCAAACTGGAAATTAGCGCCAAGGGTGATGAGGCGCTCTTGACCCTGGACGGCACGCTTGCCAACGGCGGAAACTTCAGTGGCCGTGGCGAAATCGGTTTGTCCGCGCCGCACGCCTGGAAACTCCGGGCACGCGCACAAGGTTTTCAATTGGCACTGGCATCCTTCAACAAAGATCGTCCGCTGCCACCAATGAATTGGCAGCTTCAGGCTCACGGCGACACGGTGCGCACGCTGGTGGACCGTTTCACAGCGGAATGGCTCGCGGGCCGGATACAGGCTCACGGCAGCCTCGGCCACGGTGACGGCCAGCCCTGGCAATTCGACATTGCCGCACAAGATATCAACCCGGCCGCGCTGTACCCGCAATTTCCCGGCTCGTTGAATTTCACTGCCCGGTTTTCCGGCCGCTACGCTACGCAATCCGCCTGGAAATTCCAGCTAATTAAATTGGCCGGACACTTGCGTGATGCGCCGGTGCAAGCGTCAGGTACCGTGAGTCATGCTGCTGACGTGTGGCAATTTCAGAATGTCGCCGCCCGCCTGGGAAGCAACAGCCTGCAACTCAATGGACGTTTCGGCAAACAGCCGCACTTCACCTGGAATCTGGACGCACCCGATCTGGCCGCCGTCTGGCCGGAAATCCAGGGCAAGCTCACGAGTAAAGGCGAAGCGGATCTAAGCGGCGTGGTGCCGGTGCTCGCGCTCAATCTCGATGCCGAAGCGCTGCACTTCCGTGACTACGCGCTTGGAAAAGCCGTTGCTTGGATCAACATGAATGGCAGTGCGCCAACAGGCCACGCCACGCTTGATGCAGAAGGCGCGCAATTCAAAAAGCTGAAAATCGGCAGCCTCACGGCGCAGGCCGGCGGCTCATTGAGTGCGCACACACTCACCGTGAAATTCACCACACCTTATGGTGATGTCGCAATCACCGGTAACGGCGCCTATGATCATAAACTCTGGCAGGGCATGCTCACCGGGGTCACGCTGGCACCCAAAGGTGCGGGCGAGTGGCGCAATACGGCACCCTGGCAGGTGCGTATCGGCGTGGCTCATTTTGCCCTGCCGCAAGCTTGCCTGGGTCAGGACGCGGCCCACATCTGTCTGGATGCGGATTGGCAACCGGAGCAGTGGCAGGCCAACGGCCTGCTTACCGCCGTACCCGTAAAGAGCCTGCAAGCACTGTTGCCGGAAGGGCTCGACTACACCGGCAACTTCGGCGCCATGTTGCATCTCAAGGGTGGCAGCGGTAAGCACACGCTCGACCTCACCGCCAGTCTCTCACCGGGTGAAATAGACAACGTCATCAACCATCACCGCGTGACTCTGCTCGCGTACAACGCCGGCAACCTGTCTCTGCATTCTGATACACAGCTCACCACCGGCCAGTTGAGCTGGACGCTCAAGGACGGCGGTTACATGGATATCCGTTCACAAATCACCCACGGCGAACAGCCCGCGCTGTCCGGCAACATCCGGGGTGAGATGCACGATTTCGATTTGGTGCCGGCCCTGATCCCTGAAGTCGGCGGCCTGCAAGGCAAACTTGATGTGAATCTCACGCTCAGCGGCACGCCCACGGATCCGTTGTTCAGCGGCACCGCCTCGCTGGCGGATGGCGCGATCCTGATTCCGCGTCTCGGTCTGCATGTCACCGGCGTGCGGCTCAATATGAACGGCAACGGCGAACACCTCACACTGGATGGCACGGCGCATTCCGGCAGTGGCAGCGTGAGCTGGCAGAGCAGCGCCGTCAGGGCCGGTAACATCTGGCAGGCCCAGGGCAAACTCAGCGGCGAGAATTTCCGTGTGTCCGACATTCCCGAAGCATGGATTGACGTGTCACCGAACGTGAATTTCAAACTCGATAACCGTGACGTGTACGTTGACGGGGCGGTGAACGTGCCCTACGCGAAGCTGCGGCCACGGGACCTCAGTAAAACCGCACAGATCTCTTCCGACCAGGTGATCGTCGGGGAAAACGGTGAACCGTCTTCAGAGAAATGGCACGTGCATGCACAGGTGCGTATCAGCATGGGTCAGGACGTGGATTTTTCCGGCTTCGGTCTCACCGGCAGGATTATTGGCAGCGTGTTGGCGGTAGATGAACCGGGCCACAACACTACCGGTAGCGGTGCACTTGAAATCGCAGACGGCAAATTCACGGCCTACGGTCAGAAACTCAGGATCGAGCGCGGCCGGCTGCTGTTCAACGGTGGACCGATTTCCAATCCGGCACTCGACATTCGCGCCATCCGCCCGCCGGCACATGCGGTCACGGTGGCACCCGGCGCCAGCGAACAGAAAGTCGGCGTGATTGTGCGCGGCAGTCTGGAGCACCCCAAGGTGTCCTTGTTTGCAGAGCCGCCGTTGCCACAGTCGCAGATGCTGGCTTACCTGATCACCGGACAGACCGGCGTCAACCAGAGCCTCTCGCCGCTGATCGGCACGCCGCCCACCACTGCTTCCGATGTCACACAGATCGCCGGCGGACAACTGCTGGCCTCGGAACTCGGACAACAGATCGGTTTGCAAGGCGACGTGAGTGTGCAGAACGTGTCGCTCGCCAACGGCACCAGTGCGCCCGCCATGTTCGTCGGTAGATACCTCTCACCGCGGCTGTATATCAGCTACGGGACAGGCCTGGGTCAGGTATTCAATACGCTGCGCATCCAGTACACCTTGAGTGCACGCTGGATGCTGGAAGCTGAAACCGGCTTCGCCAGCGGCGCAGATTTAATCTACAGCATCGAACGCTGAGTGGTACGTGATTGATGCAAGAATTGCCTGAGCCTATTCGGATAACACATTCAACAGCCATGCACGAATGTGCATGATCTCGTCCGGATGCACGGCATGTGGCATGGGATAGGTATGCCAGATAATCGAGCAGCCGCGCGCGATGAGTTCCTTGCGGGTGTATTCGGCAAGTTGCAGCGGCACCACCGGATCCTGTGTGCCGTGAGCGTAGAAAATCGGCACACTGGTGTTAGCCGGGTTGATGGTGAACTCGAATCCGTCCACCAGCGGCAAATACGTGGAAAGCGCCATGATGCCGGCCAGATGTTCACGGTACTGAAGCCCGGTATAAAGCGCCACCGCGCCACCCTGGGAAAACCCCGCCAGCACGATCCGGGACGTGGAAACCCCGCGCCGGTTTTCGCGCACGATCAGGGCTTCCAGCGCGGCGCGTGAAGCCAGCATGCCGGCTGTGTCGCGGAGTTGACCGAGACCAATCTTCGTCAGATCGAACCAGGCACGCATAACCTGCCCGTTGTTGAGCGTTACCGGCCGCATCGGTGCATGTGGAAAC
>JBOIBC010000048.1:0-7463 GCA_050739295.1 Gammaproteobacteria bacterium | reverse complement strand
GGCCGGAGCCGCTGCCACGGCGGCGGCCGCGGACACACCAAACTTCTCTTCCATCGCGGATATCAGATCCACGACCTCCATTACGGTCATCTTGGAAATGGTTTCCAGAATGTCATCTTTAGAAACAGCCATTGTCGTCACTCCTAATAAATATGATCCCGAATCGGTTTATCAAGCAGCCTGCTTCTGGTCGCGTACTGCAGCCACCGTACGCACCAGTTTGGCGTGAGGCTCGGCCAGGGTTCGCACGAACTTGGTGATCGGCGCCTGCATGACGGCCATGAGCAGGGCGATGGCCTGCTCGCGGGTCGGCATCTTGGCGAGACGATCCAGGTCCGCCGCCGGCAGCAACTTGCCAGAAAGCGCAAGCGCTTTGACGACGAACTGTTCGTTGTCCTTGACGAAATCCTTCACTACCCGTGCGGCTGCACCCGGATCCTCCTGCGAGAACGCCAGGATCAGCGGCCCCTTGAGAGCATCCTGCAAGCACTCGAACTCGGTGCCTGCAATGGCTTTCTTCGCCAGGGTGTTCTTGACGACCTTGAGCCAGACGCCGTCCTTGCGCGCTTTCTGGCGCAAAGTCGTGATCTGTTCCACGGTCAGTCCACGGTATTCGGCGGCGACGGCGGAATACGCCTTCGCAGCCACCGCGTTTACCTCGGCAACGAGAGCTTGCTTGTCTTCCAGTCTCATCGGCACGGATGTCACCTCCTGATTGGTACCGTTACACAAGACACGCGGTCCATCGCGCATCCGCCTTCACCCGCTTGCGCGGGCCTCACGGTGACCCGACCAGTTGCCTGATTCGGTTTCCACCGTCTGCGTGAGCTGACGGAATCGCCATTAAGTTGCCCGTCTTCATTGACAGGCTTCACTCACGGTCTTTGACGTGCCAGACATAGGCTCTGACGGCATCAAAACTTTTTTGTGGGAGCGGCGATACTCGCCGCGATCATCGCGGTCGGGACGACCGCTCCCACAAACCCAAATGCGCTCCCACAATCCTGAAATCGCTGCGCTCACAGCGCCAACGAATTCTGGTCAATCACGATACCCGGCCCCATGGTAGAGGACACGGTCACCTTCTTCAGATAAATACCCTTGGCCGTCGCCGGCTTGACCTTGTTCAAGTCATTTAGCAGCGCCTGCAGATTTTCCTTCAAGGCGTTCACCTCGAAATCCGACTTGCCGATGCTGCAGTGCACGATTCCAGCCTTGTCGGCGCGGTACCGGACTTGGCCCGCTTTTGCGTTCTTCACCGCGCCGGCCACGTCAGGCGTCACGGTTCCGACTTTCGGGTTCGGCATCAAGCCGCGCGGACCGAGTATCTGGCCCAGCTGACCGACGATGCGCATGGCATCGGGACTTGCGATCACCACGTCGAAATCCAGTTGACCGGCCTTGATCTTCTCCGCCAGATCCTCGAATCCGACGATATCGGCGCCGGCTTTTTTCGCAGCTTCGGCGTTGTTGCCTTGGGCGAAGACCGCGACACGCACGCTCTTGCCGGTACCGTGGGGCAACACGGTCGAGCCGCGCACGACCTGGTCGGACTTCTTGGCGTCAATCCCGAGGTTGATGGCCACGTCCACCGTCTCGCGGAACTTCAGCTTGGAGAATTCCTTTATAAGAGAGATCGCCTCATCCACCGCATACTGCTTGCCCGGTGTGAGCTTTTCTTTGATGACGCGCATGCGCTTGCTGTCAATCGCCATTTACAGGCCCTCCACGTCAACGCCCATGCTGCGGGCGCTGCCCGCGATGGTGCGCACGGCGGCTTCGAGATCCGCGGCCGTGATGTCCGGCATCTTGATCTTGGCGATCTCCTCGAGCTGCTTGCGGGTGATCTTGCCCACCTTGTTGGTGTTGGGTGCGGCGCTGCCTTTCTCAAGACCGATAGCCTTGCGGATCAGTACCGACGCGGGCGGCGTCTTGGTGATGAAGGTGAAGCTGCGGTCGCTATAGACCGTGATCACCACCGGGATCGGCAGACCTTGTTCGAGCTTCTGGGTCTGGGCGTTGAACGCCTTGCAGAACTCCATGATATTGACGCCCTGCTGGCCCAGTGCCGGACCCACGGGCGGACTCGGGTTCGCCTGGCCTGCCGGAATCTGCAGTTTCACGAATGCCTGTACTTTCTTTGCCATCATCTACTCCTCGTGGGTGTTAGCGCCTGTTTATCGCAGGCTCCCCGGTAAGGTATCGGTCGTCCCGACCGCAATCATCGCGGCGAACATCGCCGCTCCTACAATCAACTGTCAAGATTTTTCAACCTGGCTGAATTCCAGTTCCACCGGCGTCGAGCGGCCGAAAATCAGCACCGCCACACGCAAACGGTTCTTGTCGTAATTCACTTCCTCGACCACACCGTTGAAATCGTTGAATGGTCCGTGGGTCACGCGCACCACTTCGCCCGGCTCGAACAGCACCTTGGGCCGGGGTTTCTCGGTGCCTTCCTGCACGCGGTGCAGGATGGAATCGGCTTCCTTGTCAGTGATGGGCGCCGGCTTGTCGGGCGTGCCACCGATGAAACCCATGACCTTGGGCACACTTTTCACCAAATGCCAGGTCTCGTCATTCAGTTCCATCTGCACCAGCACATAGCCAGGGAAGAACTTGCGCTCGCTGCGGCGCTTCTGGCCCTCACGCATCTCCACCACTTCCTCGGTGGGCACCAGGATCTCGCCAAACTTGTCGGTCAGTTCGCTGCGCTTCACCCGTTCGATCAGCGAGCGTTTCACCGTTCCCTCGAAACCCGAGTACGCATGCACGACATACCAGCGCAAGGTCATGCCTTAGCTCCCTTGTCCCGTCAGGCCATGCAGCGCCCAGAACAGAAAGATGTCCAGCAGCCACATCAGCACGGCGGTGACCAGCACCACCACGATCACGGCCACGGTGGTCTGGAATGTTTCCTCGCGGGTAGGCCACACCATCTTGCGCACTTCGTTGCGCGAACTTGAAATAAAGCCCCAGGTGGCATAACCCAGCCGCGTCTGCCAAGCCAGCAGCAGCGCCAGCACCAGTCCAATGACCACGTAGGCGATACGCAGCAACTGAGATTGGGTACTGAACCAGTAATACGCAACGATGCCGGCTAGAATCAGCACGACCGCGCCGATCAGCTTGGCCGTATCAAGACCGCTGCCCTTGGTTTCCGCTATTTCGCTCATCTACCCGTTAACCTGCTACGTGCCTGGCTCAAACTGGCAGGCCAGGAGGGAATCGAACCCCCAACCTGCGGTTTTGGAGACCGCCGCTCTGCCAATTGAGCTACTGGCCTGTATCTAAAAAACCTCGTGCTGCGTTCTAAGTGCTGTGTGTAAATCAAATCTTTACGCAGCACGCAGCACTAAGCACTATTCAAGAATCTTCGCCACCACGCCGGCGCCGACGGTGCGGCCGCCTTCGCGGATGGCGAAGCGCAGGCCATCTTCCATGGCGATCGGGTTGATCAGGCTCACCACCATCTTGATGTTGTCGCCGGGCATGACCATCTCGACCCCCTTGGGCAGGTCCACACTGCCGGTCACATCCGTGGTGCGAAAGTAGAATTGCGGCCGGTAGCCGTTGAAGAATGGGGTATGCCGTCCGCCTTCTTCCTTGGTGAGCACGTAGACTTCCGCTTCGAACTTGGTGTGTGGGGTGATGGAGCCGGGCTTGGCCAGCACCTGGCCGCGTTCGACTTCCTCGCGCTTGGTGCCGCGCAGCAGTACGCCGACGTTGTCGCCCGCCTGGCCCTGGTCCAAGAGCTTCCTGAACATCTCCACGCCGGTGACCACGGTCTTGGTGGTGGGCTTGATGCCGATGATCTCGATCTCGTCGCCGACCTTGACGATGCCGCGCTCGATGCGCCCGGTGACCACGGTGCCGCGGCCGGAGATGGAAAACACGTCTTCCACCGGCATCAGGAAGGCGCCGTCTATCAGGCGCTTGGGCTCGGGGATCCAGGTGTCCAAGGCGTCCACCAGCTTCTCGATGCTGGGGATGCCGATGGGCGAACTGTCGCCTTCCAAGGCCTTCAGGGCCGAGCCGATGATGATCGGGGTCTTGTCACCGGGGAATTTGTAGACTGTCAGCAGGTCACGCACTTCCATCTCAACCAGCTGCAACAGCTCAGCGTCGTCCACCATGTCGGCCTTGTTCATGTACACCACGATGTAGGGCACGCCCACCTGGCGGGCCAGCAGGATGTGCTCGCGGGTCTGCGGCATGGGGCCGTCGGCAGACGATACCACCAGGATGGCGCCGTCCATCTGCGCCGCCCCGGTAATCATGTTCTTGACGTAGTCGGCATGCCCAGGGCAGTCCACGTGCGCGTAGTGGCGCTTGGCCGACTCGTATTCCACGTGCGAGGTCGCGATGGTGATGCCACGCGCCTTTTCTTCCGGAGCGTTGTCAATCTGCTCGTAGGCCTTGGCCTCTCCGCCAAACTTCTTCGACTGGATCACGGTCAAGGCCGCTGTCAGCGTGGTCTTGCCATGGTCCACATGCCCGATGGTGCCCACGTTTACGTGCGGCTTGGTACGCTCAAATTTTGCCTTGGACACAGCGCTCTCCTCGATTCTGCGTTAACTGATTATGATGCTTTTTTGACGACGGCTTCCGCGACATTCGCGGGAGTCTCCATATATTTCTCAAATTCCATGGAATAGGTTGCACGGCCCTGGGTCGCCGAGCGCATGGACGTGGCATAGCCAAACATTTCGGCCAGCGGCACTTCCGCGCGCACGATGCGTCCGGCGGGCGCCTCTTCGGTGCCCTGCACCTGACCGCGGCGGCGGTGCAAGTCGCCGATGATATCGCCCATGAAATCATCGGGCGTCACCACTTCCACTTTCATGATGGGTTCCAGCAGCACCGGCTTGGCCTTCTTGCAACCTTCCTTGAAACCCATGGAACCCGCAATTTTGAACGCCATTTCGTTGGAATCCACGTCGTGATAGGAGCCATCGAAGATGGTGACCTTCACATCCACCACTGGATAGCCCGCGAGAATGCCGTTCTTCATCTGCTCCTGGATACCCTTGTCCACGGCCGGGATGTATTCGCGCGGCACCACGCCGCCCACAATACCGTTGACGAACTCGTAACCCTTGCCAGCTGGCTGCGGTTCGATCTTGAGCCACACATGCCCGTACTGGCCGCGCCCGCCGGATTGGCGAATGAACTTGCCTTCGGACTCGACGCTGGCGCGGATGGTTTCGCGGTACGCCACCTGCGGTTTGCCGACATTGGCTTCCACCTTGAACTCGCGCTTCATGCGATCCACGATGATTTCCAGGTGCAGCTCGCCCATGCCCGAGATGATGGTCTGGCCGGATTCCTCATCGGTATGCACCCGGAATGACGGATCTTCCTGCGCCAGCTTCTGCAGCGCGATACCCATCTTTTCCTGGTCGGCCTTGGTCTTGGGTTCCACCGCCACTGAGATCACCGGCTCGGGGAACTCCATTTTCTCCAGGATGATGACCTTGTCCGGATCCGTGAGTGTGTCGCCGGTGCTGACATCCTTCAGGCCCACAGCCGCGGCGATGTCGCCAGCGAGCACTTCCTTGATTTCCTTGCGGTCATTGGCGTGCATCTGCAACAGACGGCCGATACGCTCCTTCCTGCTCTTGATGGGGTTGTACACCGTGTCGCCGGATTTCAGGACACCGGAATACACGCGGAAAAAGGTCAGCGTGCCCACGAACGGGTCGGTCATGATCTTGAAGGCCAGCGCCGAGAACGGCTCGTCGTCCCTGGGATGGCGTTCCGCAGGCGTGCCATCCTTGTCGTCGTGATGGCCCTTGATCGCAGGCACATCCACCGGCGCAGGCAGGTAATACACCACCGCGTCCAGCATCATCTGCACGCCCTTGTTCTTGAAAGCCGAGCCGCACAGCATCGGCACAATCTCATTCTTGATGGTGCGCGCGCGCAGACCCTGATGGATCTCTTCTTGGGAAAGCGGCTTGCCATCCAGATACTTGTGCATCAGCTCATCGGTGCCTTCGGCAGCCGCTTCCACCATCTTGTCGTGCCATTCCTTTGCCTTGGCCATCAGTTCGGCGGGAATCTCGTGTTCTTCGAAACGCATGCCCTGGGTGGAATCGTCCCAGTAAATGGCTTTCATCTTGACCAGGTCCACCACGCCCTTGAAGTTTTCCTCTGCGCCGATGGGGATTTCGATGGGTACAGGGGTCGCCCCCAGGCGTTCTTTTATCTGCTGATAGACACGGAAAAAATTCGCGCCGGCGCGGTCCATCTTGTTGACGAACGCCAACCGCGGCACGCCATACTTGGTGGCCTGGCGCCACACCGTCTCGGATTGCGGCTCGACGCCGCCCACGGCGCAGAACACCGCGCAGGCACCGTCCAGCACGCGCAAGCTGCGTTCGACTTCGATGGTAAAGTCCACGTGACCGGGCGTGTCAATGATATTGATGCGGTGCTCCGGAAAGGACTGATCCATGCCTTTCCAGAAACAAGTAGTGGCCGCCGAGGTGATGGTAATGCCACGCTCCTGCTCCTGTTCCATCCAGTCCATGACAGCCGCACCGTCATGCACTTCGCCGATCTTGTGGGATACGCCGGTGTAGAACAGGATGCGCTCGGTCGTGGTGGTCTTGCCGGCATCAATGTGGGCCATGATGCCGATGTTGCGATAACGCTCGATGGGAGTAATACGGGCCACGACAGGAATCCTCGGAAAACTTGAATCTCGAATGAATGCTTACCAGCGGTAATGCGCGAAGGCCTTGTTGGCCTCGGCCATGCGGTGCACGTCCTCGCGCTTCTTCACGGCGTTGCCGCGATTCTCGGAGGCTTCCATGAGTTCGTTGGCGAGACGCATGGGCATGGACTTCTCGGTGCGTGCGCGCGCCGACTCGATGATCCAGCGCATCGCCAGCGCCTGCTGACGCGTGGCCCGTACTTCTACCGGCACCTGGTACGTCGCGCCGCCCACGCGGCGGGATTTCACCTCCACCATGGGACGCACGTTGTCGAGCGCACGGTCCAGCACTTCAATCGGATCGCCGCCACGTTTGCCACCGATCTGGTCGAGGGCGCCGTACACGATGCGTTCGGCCACGGCTTTCTTGCCGCTCTTCATGACCATGTTGACGAACTTGGCAAGCCGTTCGCTGCCGAATTTCGGATCGGGAAGAATGGTGCGCTTATCAGCCTGTTTTCTGCGGGACATGGACGCCTACCTTACGCTCAGGATTTGGGACGCTTGGCGCCGTATTTCGAACGGCTCTGCTTGCGATCGTTGACGCCGGCGCAATCGAGGCTGCCGCGCACCGTGTGGTAACGCACGCCGGGCAGATCCTTGACGCGGCCACCGCGGATCAGCACCACGGAGTGCTCCTGCAGGTTGTGACCTTCGCCGCCGATGTAGCTGATAACCTCGAAACCATTGGTCAGACGCACTTTGGCCACCTTGCGCAACGCCGAATTGGGCTTCTTCGGGGTGG
>JBOIBC010000047.1:0-7522 GCA_050739295.1 Gammaproteobacteria bacterium | reverse complement strand
TCTGTATACCGCTTCTTCATGTCCAATCTCCTTCAGTTGAGGATTGGACTCTAAACTCCAGTGCTACTCAAGATGGGGTGACGTCGCTGCAATAATTTATCCATCGGCGGCTAGGGTTTATTGTTTTCCAACCATTAAAAACGTGCATACCCATGTTAATTATGATGCTATTAGAGCACGATATAAAAAGAGGCTTAAGAAAATGCAGTTTAATTTCAACGAAAACGGATATAGATGTTGGGGTTTAACAGTAAACGATGCAATAAATAACAAAACATCCTTGGATTTATTTACATAAATCGATTAGCGTAAGCGCTACTTGCCTAATATCAGTGAATTTCAGGCATACCTATCCGGTCAAGTAACGAAAGAAGATAGGTGCGCCCTCTAGCTGCACCTACCTTAAATGTCTCTGCGGCGGCTTGCGACACACAGAGAGCAGAATTACCGCACCTAGTCCTGGTAGTCCTCGTTCCCCGGAGTTGGCACCGGTTTCAACTTAGCGATCTCCGCCTGGTTCTCGAACTTCAATGTGTAGAAGCCGCCATGGCTTGAGGTGACCCAGAGGTAGAGCTGGCCATGCTGCCATACAAAGCGACTGTGCGCCTTCGACCACGCAAAGTTGATCGGTGGAGTTATCTGTTGGAACGTGTTCAACAATGAGCCCGGATCGATCTCGGTCGGTACCGGCGGTGCCGGGCCAACGAAATATGCGATTTCCCGCGGTCGATCCGGATTATGAATGTCGAACACGCGAATGCCCGCCTGATGGCTGGAACAGGCCAGCAGCTTCGCATCGCGGGGATTATCGAAGGTGCAGTCGTGCACGCTGTAGCCGTAGCCGCCCATGGTGGCGGTAATGTCCTTTTCGGTCTGCGCGCAATTCTTCGGATCATCCGCACCGATCATCAGCTGGGCCGCGAGCTTCGGCTTGGCCAGGTCGCTGATGTCGATGAGCCTCTCGATACCGTTCGGTGGAAGCCCCGCATGACACGCGTCAATCGCACCCTCCGGATAACTGCAGCCGCCTGAACCGCACTCATCACCGACGCCCAGGTACGGCGTTCCGTGGATGAATGCCAGGTCGGGCTCAATGGCGATAGTGCCGTTCACCCAATACAGCGAGCTGATGACCTTGATGACAGGATGTGGGCGACGATCCTGTACTTGGCTCACGTCATAGATGACCAGCCCGTTACCCGACTTGTAGTCGCCGGGATGGACCATGCGACCGACCACGCCGCAGAAAAGCAGCGTACCGGGCGGATGGCCATCCACCGTAAACTGATTGAGCGAGATCCGGTGGCATATCTGATCGGCGCCGGCGCCGCCCGCCTGGCCGTTCGGAAAGTCCCAGTCGAGGCTCTCTTTCGGATGCCTCGGGTCCGTGACGTCAATGGCATAGAGACGGCGCTTATTGAACGAGGCGATCCAATAGGTCTTGCCGTCATAGGCGAAGTTGCCGGCGTGTGCCACCAGATTTGGATCCGGCAGCTGGACACTGGCCAGCAACCGCGGGTGCGCACAATTGGACAGGTCGTAGAAGGAGACGGCGGGTTGTGGTCCGGCGCCCATCCAGCTTTCGGCGCTGCCCAACAATGCGCGTCGCGGGTTGACCGACCCGTCTTCCCAGTCATACAGGGTGGCTGGATCATCCAGATTGGTGACATACCGGGGTGCTTTTGGGTTCGACACGTCCAGCACCTGGATGCCGGGGTGCAGGAGCGGCGGAACCCCCTGCTGCCCGGCTTCATAGCCTTCGGCCGTGACGTAGGCACAATGGCCGTACCACATCAGCTGGTGACCGGCACCTTGGCCGGCGTATTCGCCGACGATGGCAAGATTGCAGTTGTACGGCTTGGTCGAAGCACCGCTGGACCGTTCAGCTGACGTGAGCTGGCCGTCCACCCCCGTCTCGGTCCGATCTCCCGGTTGGCAGACCGGTGTGGGTACGGGGCCGAGGAACGGGGTCTGCGCCTTCACTGTCGCAGGCGTGACCGATAGTGCCAGGATTCCAACAACGAGCGATAGTCCGAAATTTCGACTCATTCGACATATGTCACGCATGGCGAGCCTCGCAGGATTTTCAAGGTCTTGTTTGGGCAAGTTCGGGGAGCCGCCCCCCTTCAATACATTATTGCGCCTTGAATGCTAAAACGAAAGATAAACGCCATGCTTGGCAAGAGCGGCAGGCTAACCCGAAAAGAACTGATGCCTGTTTGCACTCATTATCATCAGCCCTCGCATTTCGGTATGCGGGGATTGTTTTCTCAAGCCGTCAATTTCCTGAGTGCTGGAATCGCGGCGGTGGCCGCGACCGCGCAGACAAGTGCTGCCAGTCCAAGTCCGCCGAATAAGCGCATATAAATCGGCAAGGTTTCCGTCGCGTGGGTAATGCCCGCACCCACATGGGCCAAACTCGCAATCGCTCCGCCGGCATACAGACTGACACCCATCGCCAGGAACCACGCACCCATAATGATGCCGCGCGAGCGTTCCGGTACAAGCTGCGACACCATGGAAAAGCCGAGCGCGCTGATCAGGAGTTCGCCGAGCGACTGGGCGGCGTAGCCGCTGACCAGCCACCACGAAGATACGATGCCGGCGTGGGCGCTGAATCCGCTGGCCGCATACAGGAAAAACGCCACGGCCAGCAAATACAGACCCGCTGCGTATTTGGTTGCAATCGAAAAATCTCCACGGGCAGTACGATTCATGCGCTGATAGAGCCAAGCCAACGGACCTGCCAGTACCACCAGCCAGAACTGGTTGAGATCCTGAAACTGGGCGGGGGCTACTTGCATGCCCAGGAGCTCATGCTTGACATTGCGCAATGCAAACAGCGTGAGCGATGTGTAGATCTGCTGGTTATAAATGGCCCAGATGGCCGAGATGAGCGTGAAAATCATGCAAGCAATGATGCGCTTGCGCCGGTATTTTTCGCCAGTTACCAACAGGTGCGCGAAGAGACAGATCATCAGGAGCAAAAACAGGCCAACGACACCGAGCGCCGCAGCCCGGTGCCTGATGATGGCAGCGAGCAGGTAAGCGATGACCAGCGAGGCGGCAACCACCATGCCGAGCTTGCGCCAATTCAGTTTCTGGAAATCCGGAGCCGTGCCATAAGGGCGCAGGTAGTGCTGGAAAGCCCCGTAGTTGAACAAGCCTAGCGTCAGACCGATGGCGCTCAGGCCAAAGGCCAGATGCCAGCTGTCGAAGTGCAGCGGTCCAAGTACTATGTTCCAGGCTGAATGATCCTTGATCCAGGGCGTAAGCAGGATCGAGACAAACGAGCCGATATTCAGGGACGTGTAATAGAGTGTAAACAGGATGTCGAGCCGCGAGTGATCGCCCTCGTAAAGGCGTGACGCCAGATTGTTCGGGTTGACCTTGAATAGGCCGTTGCCCACGGCGATCAGCCCCATGGCTGGAAAGAACGTGGCGCTCAGCGGGACCGAGAGCAGCAGATAGCCCAAACCCAGCGTAATCGCACCCAGCACCAATGTCCGCCGTGCACCCAATACGCGATCTCCCACATAACCACCCAGCATCGGCATCGAGTAAACCAGCGCGGAAAACGCTCCCCAGATGAGGTCCGCTTGAGTATCGCCCATGCCCAGGCGTTCCACCATGTAGAGCACCATGACCGAAGCCATGCCGTAGTAGCCAAAACGTTCCCAGATCTCGACAAAGAACAAGACCAGGAAGGCTCTGCGTGGGTGCCGACTGCTCATGGCATTCGGATAGGTCATCTATAATCAGCCTTGAGCGCGAATTGCATGTGTATTCTGTGAATTGGTTGCTGCCTGAATGCTGAGTTCGGGACCAGACGGAGGAAGTGTCGTGAAGATCCGCGATATGAACTGGATGCAGGTTGAAGAGTATCTCAAAAAGGATGATCGCGCCGTGCTGCCGATTGGGAGCACGGAACAACATGCCCAGTTAAGTCTTTGCGTTGACTATATCCTTTCCGAGCGTGTGGCGGTCGAGGCCGCGGAACCACTGAATGTGCCGGTCTTCCCCGGTGTGCCGTACGGCATCACGCCCTATTTCATGGCCTATCCGGGCACCATTAGCCTGACGCCGGATACCCACGCCCGGCTGATACACGACATCCTGGACAGCCTCGCCACCCACGGATTCAGGCGCATCGTGATTGTCAACGGCCACGGCGGCAATGCGCCGGTCCAATCCCTGATTGCGGAATGGCTAGGCTCGCATCCGGATATGGCTGTGAAGTTCCATAACTGGTGGAATGCGCCAGCTACCTGGAAAAAGGTGATGCAGATTGATCCGGTCGCTTCGCACGCTTCGTGGATGGAAAATTTTCCGTGGACGCGGCTCGAGGGTGTGCGCTATCCGCCGATACAGAAACTCATGCTGGACACATCACACATCCGTAGCTTGAATCCTGCCGAGGCGAGACGCTACCTGGGCGATGGAAATTTTGGCGGACATTACCAGCGCCCGGATGAGGACATGCTGGCTGTGTGGCGCACAGGAGTGGAAGAGACGCGCGCGGTCATCGCACAAGACTGGCCGTGAACGGCATGGCTGCCCGCACGCCATTGACTGGTAGTCGTTAGCTAGGTTTCTGTCAATCCGCCAATCTGACCAGTAGGCCCTTGGCGATGTGGCCGTGCATATAGCCGACGCCGCGCACGAAATGCATGAGTATGATCAGCAGCAGGATACCGATGAATATGCACACCGGCGTGAAGAACCATGAAACAACGACTGGGCCATTGATATAAATCATGTCACCCCAGATATGGGAAAGCGGGGAAAAAATGAGTACAAGTGAAACCGCCAGCCAGGCGATCACCACGCTGAAATACAAGATACCAAGAAAAAGCTGCAACACCATGTAGAACAGGGTGGACCAGGTGCGTCCATCCGCCAGCAATTCCTTGATATGGGTGAACAGGGAAACGGAGCCGCCGGGATGCGGTGGCCGGCGCGGCATGCGTACGCCCAGGAAAGTTTCCACGATGCGGCCTTCCACGAGTGACAACATGCGCACGCTGCCAAGGAACAGCAAAAAGAACGGGATGCCGATGATGATCGGCAGCAGGCCGAACGAGATGGCCGTCCCGGCTACGACCCAGGTGAAATAGAAAATCCCCGTGAACAGCGCCAGCAGCAGGTAAAAGAAGGATGTATAGGCGCGTGGATCCGCCAGTACGCCGAAAAATCTTCCCAGAGCCGAGCTGCGCTTTTTCGGACGCGGCGTGCGCAGTGCCGCTTGCACCTTGATTTCCGTCGCACGATAGGCTTCGGCCACTTCCTCCGGCGCGCCGTAGCTCGTGGCGATGGCCGCGAGCACCTGTTCTTCGCTTTTGTCCGGATGCTCGTGCAATTCGCCGCGCAGGTATTCCTCCGCGTCGTAGAGTGCGTCCTGGATCAGCGCCGGGTCGGCGCCGGCCAGTTGTTCGCGCAACTGATCGAGATATTCCTGGATACTGCGGGGTACGGGTTTAGTCATGGCGGCTGTCCTTCATGATGGCGTCAACAAAATCCCGGGTGCTGCCCCAGGCGTCTTTCCACTGTGCAAGCACCGCGCGGCCGGTGCCGGTGATGGTGTAATAGCGTCGCGGCGGGCCGGAAACCGATGGCTCTACATAGCTGTCCAGCAAACCGGCGGCGGACAGCGAGCGCAATACCGGATAAAGCGTGCCCTGTTTCATGACGGTGTTCTCCTCGTCGCCCAGTTCCAGTTGTTTGGCAATCTGGTAGCCGTATTGCGGCTCCCTGGCCTCGGCCAGGGTGGCCAAAAGCACCAGTGCCACGATGCCGGCGTTCAGTTCCTTCTGGAACTTGCGCAGATGACTTTCTTCATCGCTCACTGCAGGCTTTTCTCAAGTGCACTGTATTGCCAGATAATCTATAGTATTAACTTCACAATAGTCAAGCATACTTTGGAGTATTTTTGAAGTGACCAAGATTCAGGGCCGCGGCCAGCCGTAGTGCTTCAGGTCAATCCGGCCCTTGGGATCAAAACGAACACCTTCCGCCTCCAGCCGGGAACGCTGATTATCGGCGCCACCGCCCTGTTTGCGGCAGCTGATCTCTCCCTTGTGGTTGATAACACGCTGCCAGGGAATCCGGGAACCCATCGACAGGGCAGCCATGGCGTAGCCCACCTGCCGGGCGCCGCAATTGTCCACCAGCTTGGCTATGCAACCGTAGGTGCTCACGCGGCCGCGGGGAATCGCGCGCACCTGGGCATAGATGCGTGCGTACAGGGAATCTACCGGTGGATTAGTTTTGGGCGTCTTCGCCGCAGAGGATGTAGTCCTGCGCATTTTCGGTGACGTATTGGCAGTGGAAATGATCGCGGTCGAGCGACCGGTAGACTTCCCGGTATGGGTAGGTGGGTGGCGCGTTAGGGTTCTGATACTGGGTTTGGTGCATTATCTGCAGGCTCATCCAATCCTTGTACTGGCGCTGGTCATCGATTTGCATACGGCAAGTGACGTAGCGCGGGTCCGGATAGCGCCAGCCCTTGGCTTGGCAGCTCTGGTCATCCTGGACCGCCAGCTTCAGCGTCTTCGCATGCTCGTGATTGGCGAGAGTCGCGCATCCGGCCAGCAATGTGATCGCCAAGGTGAAAAATACCGATTTCATGGAAACTCCTGTGCGCGATGGTTGTTCCAAGATTAAACCGGATTCGGGTTGACGGCCACAGTGGCAAAACTATCCACCACCGCCATCAAGGCACGTTTTACCGATAAAGAACCCGTTGAATCGGCAGAAGGTGTCCGGCCGCGGGCGGCTGAGTTAGCATAGAGATAAGGATATCTCGGCCGAACCGGTTGTCGTAATCCAAGGACTTGCAGGAGATTTCCATGACCTTTTTGAAACGTATCGGTTATATAAGCTTGATGTTGACAGCCGCCTTTTGGCTTGCAGCGTGTTCCAATCGCACGCTGGTGCCCAGCAACCTGGGTATCAAGGGCGCGCCCAACTGGGTGAACCAAGGCAGTCAAGCGCTCAATGACCAGGGCGGGCGCCTCATCCATGGCATCGGTTCGGCACCGTCTATGAATGACTTGTCCTTGCAGACTTCCACCGCCGATGAGCGCGCGCGCGCCGAGGTCGCCAGAGTGCTGTCAGCGTTCATGCACGTGGTGTCGCAGGATTACGGTGCATCCGTCGGCATGGGTCAGGACCAACAGACCGAGCAATCGGTCTCGCGTCAGATCGAGAACGTCACCAACCAGAACGTGAGCGGCGCCAAGATCATCGCACACTGGATCAATCCCAAAAATGGTGCTGTTTGGAGCTTGGCGGAACTGGACATGAAAACAGTCAAATCCACGGTTGCCAACTCGCAGGAAATGAACACCGGCTTCAAGAACTTTTTTGCGAATCACGCAGACAATGTGTTTGACAACATGAGCAAGGGAGCCGCAAATGAGCAATGAGCTTCACAAATTTCCACGAGAGGTGTAATAGCAAGCAGTCTATCAGTCTATAAAATCTTCACATAAAGTGAGATACGTATTAGGCTGTATTTGAG
>JBOIBC010000046.1:0-7566 GCA_050739295.1 Gammaproteobacteria bacterium | reverse complement strand
GATCAGATATCCATCACGTTCACGCGCAACGGGCAGCAGCAGACCAAGGTGCTGCAAATGCAAAACCCGGACAACTGACAAGGGAAATACAAATCGTGCCCAAGCTGCTTCATCGCCAGCACACGAATCACGCAACTGGATTGCGCACGGTCTTGCTGTGTCTTGCGTTCTTGTTTGTCATGAGCGCGGCATACGCGGATACGGGCGGTATCACACTCAACTTCAAGGACGCGGACATCCGCGAAGTCGCGGCCACCATCGGCCAGATCACACATAAGGATTTCATCATTGATCCGCGCGTCCAGGGCCGCGTCACGGTAATTTCCAGCAAGCCCATCAGCGCGGATGCGGTCTATGCCACTTTCCTGTCCGTATTGCAGGTGCACGGCCTGGCCGCCGTGCCCGCCGGCGCCATGACCAAGATTGTGCCGGCACTGGAAGCGCGTCAGATGCCGGGTTCCACGTTTGGGCGCGGCACTCCGGGTGATGCCATGGTCACCGAAGTGGTGCAGATCAATAACGTATCCGCTGCCCAGCTTGTACCAGTGCTGCGACCGCTCATGTCCAACGAAGCCCAGCTTGCCGCCTATCCGCCTTCCAACATGCTGATCGTTTCGGACCGAGCCAGCAACGTGGCGCGGCTTTTGGACATCATCCAGCGTCTAGATCAGCCTACGTCCAATGAAGTTGAGGTTATCCCGCTGCAAAACGCGTCTGCCAGCGAGGTGGTACAGGTGCTCAATTCCCTGATGCAAAATACGCAGGGTGCCGAAGCCGGTCCGCCGCTCAAGCTGGTAGCCGACACACGCACCAACAGCATTCTGGTGGGTGGTGACAAAGGCGGCCGCTTGCGCATTCGTGCGCTCATCGCCCGCCTCGATACGCCCACGACTACGGGCAACACGCAGGTAGTATATCTGCGCTATGCCAAGGCAAAAGATATTGCCGACGAACTTAAAAACTATGTGCAGGATCTGCAGAAACAATCTTCCACGAGTCCCACCGGTGCGGGCGGAAGTGCCAATCAACCAAACGTCTCGCTGATACCGGACGAGCGCACCAATTCACTGGTTATCACCGCGCCGCCCAAGATCATGCGCGCGGTCCAGGATGTGATTACCAAGCTCGACATCCGTCGCGCCCAAGTGTTGTTGCAGACCATCGAAGCGGAACTAACCTCGGACCAATCCGCGCAATTGGGCATCACCTGGGCCACCTTGTCCGCCAATACAGGCGCCGGTATTACCGATTTCAGTAACACCGGCCCGAGCATTGGCGGTCTGGCCCAACAGATACTGGGCTCCACGAGCGGTGTCACCACCGGCACCACCACCACCGGCATCACAATTCCCCAAGGTCTGACACTCGGCGTCGGCAAAATTGTCAGCGGCGGATTCAGTTTTGCGGCCTTGATCAACGCCCTGGCCGGAAATTCGGATACCAATATCCTCTCGACCCCCAGCATCGTGACCCTGGACAACCAGGAAGCAGATATCAAGGTGGCCCAACAGGTGCCGTTTGTCACCGGTCAATACACCAACACCACTGGTTCAACCAACACCGGTGCGGCAGTGATCAATCCTTTTCAGACGGTGCAGCGTCAGGACGTAGGCCTGGAATTGAAAATCACGCCGCAGATCAACGAGGGCAATTCGGTTCTGCTGAAGATTGACCAGACGATTTCCAATCTCACCGGCACCAGCATCGGCGGGCAGCCCGTCACCAACACGCGCGAGATCAAGACCAGTGTCATGGCCCAGGATCGCGAGATCGTCGTGCTGGGCGGTCTTATCGAGAATGACTTGATCGAATCCGAGCAGCATGTCCCGGTGCTGGGCAGCATTCCGCTGCTGGGCAACCTGTTCAAATACCGCAGCACCACCAATACCAAGAGTAACCTGATGCTGTTCATCCAGCCCACTATCCTGCGAAACCCGGAGACCGCGGATCAGTACACCGGCGAGACCTACAATGCGCTGCGCAACATCCAGTTGCAGAATCAGAGTCCGGTGCAACTCATGCCGGGCGAAAAACGCCCGGTCCTAAAGAATCTGCAAAACCTCAGCCAGCCGCCGCATGCTGCCACATCAGCAATGCCCGCCGCCGCTACCAAAGCGCCTGCGGCTGCCACGCAGATCAGTCCGGCTCCTGCGGCAAGTACCAAGAAGGCACCGAGCGCTGCTCCACCGCCCGGTTCGCCGGGTTCATAGTGTCATGGACCTGCCCCTCAATCCCGGTGCACCGGCTGCTGCGCCTATCCCCGAAGCACAATTGGAGGTGCGTGGCATCCCGTTCCCGTTCGCCAAACGCCATGGCGTGCTGGTGGAAACCATCGAGAACGGCAATGCACATCTGGTGCACCGTGCCGACGTAACGCCCGAGGCAATGCTGGAAACGCGCCGTGTCCTGGGCCTGTCGTTGATCCTGCGGGTCGTGAGTAACGAGGAATTCGACGCCTTGCTGCAGCAAGCCTACGAGGAGCAGTCCAACAGCGCCATGCAGATGATGGAGGGTTTGAATGAAGACGTGGACCTGTTCAGCGTCGCGCAGGCGCTGCCGGAGCCTGAAGACCTGCTGGAAAGTGAAGACGATGCACCCATCATTCGGCTGATTAACGCGCTGCTCACAGAAGCCGTGAAAGAAAATGCCTCCGATATCCATATCGAACCTTTCGAAAATCGCCTGGTGGTGCGTCTGCGTGTGGATGGTGTATTGCGGGTGGTTCTGGAATCGCGACGCGCAGTCGCACCGCTGGTGGTGTCACGCATCAAAGTCATGGCAAAACTGGATATCGCCGAGAAACGCCTGCCGCAGGACGGGCGTATCTCGTTGCGCATCGCGGGACGTGCGGTGGACGTGCGTGTCAGCACAATTCCCTCCGGCCATGGCGAGCGCGTGGTACTGCGTCTATTAGACAAGCAGGCAGGCCGATTGGAGCTGGAACATCTGGGGATGCAGACAGACACCCGGCAGCTTATTGATGAGCTTATCCACACACCCCACGGTATCATCCTGGTGACCGGCCCCACCGGCTCCGGCAAAACCACCACCTTGTACGCGGCGCTCACGCGCCTGAACGACCGCAGCCGCAATATCATGACGGTGGAAGACCCGATCGAGTATTACATTGACGGCATCGGCCAGACCCAGGTCAACACGCGCGTGGAGATGACGTTCGCGCGCGGCTTGCGCGCCATCCTGCGCCAGGACCCGGACGTGGTGATGGTGGGTGAAATCCGCGATCTGGAAACTGCCGAGATTGCAGTACAGGCGTCGCTTACCGGCCATCTGGTGCTCTCCACCTTGCACACCAACACCGCCGTGGGCGCCATCGCGCGCCTGCGTGACATGGGCGTGGAGCCATTCCTGTTGTCATCCAGCCTCTTGGGCATGCTGGCGCAAAGGCTGGTTCGTCTCCTGTGCCCGGAATGCAAACAGCCGTACACGGCGGGTGAACGCGAATGCAAGGCGCTGGCTCTGCCGCGGGACAAACCACCGACACTGTATCGCCCCGCTGGCTGCGAAAGCTGCAACCGTACCGGTTATCGCGGCCGTACCGGCATTTACGGGATGGTCATCGTGGATGAGCATATGCGCGGCATGATCCACGACGGCAACGGTGAACAGGATCTGGAACATTACGCACGTACCAAAACACCCAGCATTCGCCAGGACGGCCGGCGGCGTGTGCTGGCTGGTGAAACCAGCATCGAAGAAGTACTGCGCGTTACACGGGCGGACTGAAAAGTGCTGCGTACTAAGTGCTGTGTTCAGAAAAAAGGCAACGCGCTGAGCATCAGGTTCTGCGCACTGCGTAAAATGTCGTTTCTTTTACACAGTACGCAGTACACAGCACGCAGTACCTTCTTTTATTGAAATGGGCGCCTTCGAATACACCGCACTGGATAATCGCGGCCACGAACGCAAAGGCGTCGCGGAAGGCGACACGCCGCGGCAGGTACGCCAGCAATTGCGTGATCAGGGTCTGACGCCGCTTGCCATCAGTGAAGCCGCGGAACAGGAAGCCCAGGCCACCCGTCATTTCAATTTGCGCCGCGGCATCAGTTCCGCGGATCTGGCCCTCATCACCCGGCAACTGGCAACGCTGGTACGCTCTGCCATGCCGGTGGAAGAAGCCCTTCTGGTGGCGTCGCAGCAGTCCGAGAAACCGCGCTTCAAGACCATGCTGCTGGCCGTGCGCGCCCGCGTCATGGAAGGCCACACCCTTGCCTATGGCCTCGCGCAGTTCCCACATGTGTTCCCTGAAATATTCCGCGCCACCGTGGCGGCTGGTGAACACACCGGCCATCTGGATGGTGTGCTGGAGCGTTTGGCGGATTACGCCGAGAACCGCCAGCAACTGCGCCAGAAAATGTCGCTGGCCATGATCTACCCCATGTTACTGACCGCCATGGCCATTGTAGTAGTGGCGGGGCTCATGGCCTACGTAGTGCCGCGCGTCACCGAAGTGTATTCCCATACCGGCCAAAGTCTGCCGTTCCTGACGCTGGCGTTGATCGCAATCAGCCACTTTCTGCATGCGTATGGCATCGTGCTCATCATTGTGCTGATAATCCTGTTCTTTTTGTGGCGGCGCGCGCTCAAGAAGATCGATGTGCGCCGCCGCTGGGATCGCTACAAACTGCGCCTGCCGCTTGTGGGACGTCTGGTACGTGGCATCAATACCGCGCAATTCACCCGGACACTGAGTATTCTGGCCGGAAGCGGTGTGCCGGTGCTGGAGGCGCTGCGTATTTCCGGCGAAGTGGTGGTGAACGTGCCGATGCGCGAGGCAGTGGACGAAGCCGCGTTGCGAGTGCGCGAAGGCGCGTCCATCAGCCAATCGCTATCCAAGAGCGGCCTGTTCCCTCCCATGGCGGTACACTTGATCGCCAGCGGCGAGGCCAGCGGCAAACTGGATAACATGCTGGAGCGTGCTGCCATCAGTCAGGAACGGGAGTTGGAAACGCTCACCGGCACACTGCTGGGCATCATGGAGCCGGCGCTGATACTGGTGATGGGCTTGATCGTATTGCTTATCGTACTGGGCATATTGCTGCCCATTTTCGATCTCGATCAAATGGTTCATTGAAAGATTCAATACCAAGGAGTCATCGTGAAAATTTCCATCTGCTTGCTGGCTTGTATCTTGCTGTGCCCTGCCGCAGCCTTGGCTACCGATCCTTTCAACTATAACTATGTAGAACTTGATTACCAGCATCTGTCAACGCAGAGTGGCGCCAGCGAACACGGACCGGGTGTAGATTTCTCCTACACCGTGTACAACGCGCTGCAAGTAGTCGGCGGTTATGCCAGGCTGGATGCCTCGGCACCGGTTTCCAGCATCACCTTTGACAATTATTTCGCCGGTATCCGTGGCGAGAGCAATTTTGACGACAATACCGATTTTGTAACAGATATCTTGTATATCAACAACCACTCCAGCTACCAGGGAATTGACAACACGGACAGCGGCTACCGGCTGGCGCTGGGTCTGCGTCATCTGTTCACCAGCCGGCTGGAATTCGACGGTAGCCTCGGCCGCAACTGGCTGAACCAGTCCTCAAGCGACGTCACAGCTGGTCTGTTGTTCAATGCCACACCGTGGCTGGCCGTCGGGATCAGCTACACGCATGACAACGAGGCCAATAACACCACCAGCCTCCGGCTGCGGGTGTATTTCTAGTCTGCACCGGAACTTTCGTGATATTTTGAGGCCTTAATTTACTAAAATCACAGATTCAGGATTTGTTTCCCTCAGGGAGAGATGCCCATGCCATACGTGACAGCCGGCATGGGTCGGGATTGTTTGCCACCCAGATCTTTACCTGGAGAACCATGATGAAATCAACCTGCCTGCTTCCCGAATCCATCATATTTCTAGCCTTGTTCGTTCTGGCTTCGTCACCCATCTTCGCCAAGGCGCCCGAGGCCAAAGCCACAACACCTGACGTTTTTCACAATCTCAAATTCCGCAACCTGGGACCAGCCGTTTCCGGTGGCCGCGTAACCGCCACCGTGGGCATCCCCGGCAATCCCAAGATCTATTACGTGGGCGCGGCCGGCGGCGGTGTCTGGAAGACCGTGGACGGCGGGCTGCATTGGAAAGCCATTTTCACCAAGGCGGATACTTCCTCCATCGGTGCAATCGCCCTCGCGCCCTCCAATTCGAATCTCGTCTGGGTGGGTACTGGCGAAGTTAATATCCGCAATGACGTGCTCGATGGTGGTGGCCTGTATCTGTCCCCCGATGCCGGCAAAACCTGGAAGCTCATGGGCTTCAAGGACGCAGGTCAGATCGCCAAGATCGTCGTGGACCCGCAGGATGCCAATACCGTATGGGTAGCAGTGCTGGGTCATGCCTGGGGTCCGAACCCAGAGCGTGGCGTATTCAAGACCAGCGATGGCGGCAAGACCTGGAAGAAAGTGCTGTTCGTGAACGACCATACCGGCGCGATTGACCTGACCATGGACGGCAGCAATCCGCAGGTGCTGTTCGCTGCAATGTGGCAGGCGCAACGCTATCCCTGGACACTGGATGACGGCGGACCTGACAGCGGCATCTGGCGTTCCACCGACGGCGGCGATACCTGGACGCGGCTTACCACCGATCTGCCCAAGCCTCCGATCGGTCGCATCTCCATTGCCGTGGCGTCGAGCAACCCAGAGCGGCTGTATGCGCTCATCGAAACCAAACGCGGCAATGGTTTGCTGTTTGACTCCAGCGACATGGGCGATCACTGGCAACAGGTGAGTGAAGATTACAACCTGGACGTGCGTCCGTTTTATTTCTCGCATGTGTACGTGTCACCGAATGACGAGAACAAGCTCTATTTCGCTTCGTTCTTCCTGATGGAATCCAATGACGGCGGCCACACCGCGCGGCCTATTGACCTTGGCGTGCATGTGGATCACCACGCATTCTGGCAGGATCCCATGAATCCTGATCGCATCATCCAGGGCAATGATGGCGGCGCCTACCTGAGTCAGGATGGCGGCAAGAGCTGGCGTTTCCTGGACGGCATGCCCATCGCGCAGTTCTACATGCTGGCAGCCGACAGCAAAACTCCCTATGACCTGTGCGGCGGCCTGCAAGACAACAACGGCTGGTGCGGCCCGTCCAGCTCGCTTTCAGATGACGTTGTAAGCGGCAATGACTGGTTCAGCGTGGTGGGCGGTGACGGAGAATATGTGGTGCCGGCGCCCAGCGACCCCAACATCATCTATGCCAATGCGGAGGATGGTGCCATCACGCGCTTTGATCTGCGTACCCATCTATCGCCCAACATCATGCCGTATCTGCACGGACCCGGCGCCATCAATGATCTGGAAACCAGGGACCAGAAATACCGCTTCAACTGGACCTCGCCCATCGCGGTTTCACCCATGGATGCCAACACCGTATACATGGGCGGCAACGTGCTGTTCAAGTCCACTGATGGCGGCACGCATTGGACAGTGATCAGTCCGGACCTCACGCGCAATGACAAGAGCAAACAGCTTAATTCAGGCGGCCCGGTGAATCACGATTTGTCCGGGGCAGAAACCTACGACACCATCCTGTCC
>JBOIBC010000045.1:0-7632 GCA_050739295.1 Gammaproteobacteria bacterium | reverse complement strand
CGGACCCGGATACGCCCGGCGCCCTGTCCATCACCGGCGCGCTGCAAAACAGCGCGAGCTTCGCCCAATCCTGGCCACTGCTGCGGGTGGAACTCACCGATCGCTATGGCGATCCATTGCGTGCGCGGGATTTCACCGCCAGTGCATACCTGCCCGCGAATCAGGCTGCCACCTGGCTCGGCGCGGACATGGCCACACATTTTCGTATTGACGTAGTGGACCCGGGCCCGGACGCGGTAGGTTTTCAGATTCAAGCATGCCTCGACGTGAACGGCAGCCGCGAATGCGGGAACAGCGCTGTGAGTGATTGATTTTGCACGCAGTTTCTCGCGCGTTGCGCGCAGATTGCGACGACATCACGCGATGCGCCGTGTACTTGCGCAACAACCGTGCATAAACCGGCACGTCACAAATTTCAAGTTTGACAGTCACGCGATTGTAGTTATCATTCCCCACCTGTTCCCGTTGACACACATTCAAAACGCACCCATGCGTATAGGTCCGTATTCCTTGCGTAATAACGTGGCATTGGCGCCCATGGCGGGTGTCACAGACCGACCGTTCCGGCAATTATGCAAGCGCCTGGGTGCAGGACTCGCGGTTTCGGAGATGGTGACCGCGAAAGCGGAACTGCGCGACAGCGCCAAAAGCCGCCGGCGCCGCGATCACGACGGCGAGGCTGAACCGCGTATCGTGCAGATCGCAGGCGCAGAACCCACCATGCTGGCCGAGGCGGCGCGCATGAATGTCGCCGAAGGCGCTCAGATTATTGACATCAACATGGGTTGTCCGGCGAAAAAAGTCTGCAACAAGGCGGCCGGTTCGGCGCTGTTGCAGGATGAAAACCTGGTTAGACAGATTCTAGATGCGGTGGTAGCTGCCGTGGATGTGCCGGTGACGCTCAAGATCCGCACCGGCTGGGATCGGCAACACAAAAATGGCGTGCGTATTGCGAAAATCGCCGAACAGGCCGGCATCCACGCACTCGCGGTCCACGGCCGCACCCGCGCGGACCTCTACGCAGGCGATGCGGAATACGACACCATCCGTGCCATCAAGTCAGCGGTGAGCATTCCGGTCATGGCCAACGGCGACGTAAACACGCCACAACAGGCCAAAGCGGTGCTGGATAAGACCGGCGCGGACGCGGTGATGCTGGGACGCGCCGCCCAGGGACGACCCTGGATTTTCCGGGAGATCGAACATTTTTTGGCAACCGGCAGCACACTCGCGCCGCCGGCTGATGCGGAAATCGCCGAAGTCATGCTGGGGCATCTGGACAATCTGTATGGTTTTTACGGCGAATTCACCGGCGTGCGCGTGGCCCGCAAGCACATCGGCTGGTATCTCAAGACCGTGCCTCACGGCGTGGCCTTCCGGGAACGGGTGGTGCGGGTAGAAACCACGCGGGAACAACAAAGACTCATTCGCGGCTTATTCGCGAACAACAATGACATGATGGGGTTGGCAGCATGAACAGCAGAGCAATGGCACAACGGTTCGAAATCCTCGAAGGTGGCGCGAATCCGCCCGCATCCCATTGTCTGCACGATTATGCAGAAAAAACCCTGCGACGCTATTTCGCCGACCTGGACGGCCACGATCCATCGGACCTGTATGAGTTCGTGCTGGGCGAAATCGAGCCGCCGCTGCTCAAGACCTTGATGGATTACACCCATGGCAACCAGTCGCGGGCCTCGGAAATCCTGGGGATCAACCGCAGCACGCTGCGGAAAAAGTTGCGCCAATATAAAATCAACACCTGAATTAAAACCCCTCTCCCCTTGGGAGAGGGTGGCGCGAAGCGCCGGGTGAGGGTACCCCATACCTCGCGGTGCATATACCAGCCACTCGGGAAATGCTGTGTCAATCAAACGCGCGCTCCTCTCAGTTTCCGACAAGACCGGCTTGGTGGACTTCGCGCGCGGCCTGCATCAACTCAAAGTCGAACTGCTCTCCACCGGCGGCACCGCGAAACTGCTGCGCGACGCCGGCGTACCGGTCCAGGAAGTCTCCGAGTACACCGGCTTTCCGGAAATCATGGGCGGGCGCGTCAAAACCCTGCACCCGAAAATCCACGGCGGCCTCCTGAGCCGGCGCGGCAAAGACGATACCGCGATGCACAAACACGGGATCGCGCCCATTGATCTGCTGGTGGTGAACCTCTATCCCTTCGAAGCCACCATTACCAAGCCGGATTGCGGCTTCGATGACGCCATCGAAAACATAGACATCGGTGGTCCCGCCATGTTGCGCTCTGCCGCCAAAAACCATGCGGACGTAACGGTCGTTGCGGATCCGGCGGATTACGCCGCGGTGCTCAAGGAAATGCAGGTCAATCAGGGCATTGTGAGTGATGCGTTGCGTTACGAACTCGCGGTAAAGGCTTTTGCCCATACCGCCGCTTACGATAGCGCCATTGCAAAATACCTGATCGCACGCACACGGCAAAACGATTCAAACCCCGTGCTTCCGGATCTCTACGCCGCCCAGTTCCGCAAACTTCACGACCTGCGCTATGGCGAGAATCCACACCAGCGTGCCGCGCTGTATGCCGATCACGGCAATCTCGCTGGAACACTCGCCGGCGCCAAGCAACTGCAGGGCAAGGAACTCAGCTACAACAACCTGGCGGACGCCGATGCCGCACTCGCTTGTGTCAATGCGTTCGAAACTCCCGCCTGCGTGATCGTGAAACATGCCAATCCCTGCGGGGTAGCGACCGGCGCCAGCATGCTAGAAGCCTACGAGCGCGCTTATCAAACCGACCCGGCTTCCGCGTTCGGCGGCATCATCGCCTTCAACCGGCCGCTGGATTCTGCGACTGCTGCAAAAATACTGGCAAACAAATTTGTGGAAGTGGTCCTGGCGCCTGAGATCGCCGCGGATGCGCTGAAAGTGCTATCCGCTAAATCCAATGTGCGTGTCCTCGCCACCGGCGTGTTTAAAATCGCGAGCGGCACGTTCGACTACAAGCGCATCAGCGGCGGTTTGTTGCTGCAAGACACAGACCAAGGTCGTACCAGCCTGAAAGACCTCAAACTTGTTACCCGTGCAAAACCCACGGACAGACAGCTCGCGGATCTATTGTTCGCCTGGACGGTGGTGAAGTTCGTGAAATCCAACGCCATCGTATATGCGAAAGGTGGTCAGACCGTTGGCATCGGCGCCGGACAAGCGAGCCGTATCATGAGCGCCAGGATCGCCGTCCTGAAAGCCGAAGAAGCCAAGCTCGACGTGCGTGGTTCGGTCATGGCGTCCGACGCCTTCTTCCCGTTCCGCGACAGCGTGGATGCTGCCGCCCAAGCCGGCATCAGCGCCATCATCCAGCCAGGCGGCTCCATGCGCGACCAGGAAGTCATTTCGGCTGCGGATGAGCATGGCATTGCTATGGTTTTCACGGGCGTGCGTCACTTCCGCCACTAGGCGCGGATCTTTTGGCCGATTACTGCGTTACAGCCCTCGCTGCGCTGCTCATTGCGCAGTTCGGCAACTGCGCTGCTCGCTCGGGCTGCGCCTTGTCCTCGGCCAAAATCTCCTGCTCCTAGCTCGCCTGTCATTCCGGCGAAAGACGGAATCCAGACCTTTCTTAACCCCCTTCTCCCTTGGTGGGAGAAGACGGGGATGAGGGGGAGATTAAAGTGCGCCCTGCGGTCGCAACTGTTTAAGGTTGCGGGTTCCGCCCCGCGGTCAGGTTACTTCTCTTTGGCGCAAAGAAAAGCAACCGTAATGGCTGTCAAGTACATGAAGGTATTTCAGTACACCACGGCTGGTGGTTTCGGGCCATGGCGTTGAGCATCGTTAACAACTTTCTGGAACAGGCCGTCAAGGCAAGCTTGGACGGTTTGCCGCGTTGTTTCAGCTGGGCATAGAACGCTTTCAGAACTGGGTTACACCGCAAGCCTGCGACGACACAGAGATATAATGCGGTGCGCACCGGGGCCCGCCCGCCCCGGATATGCCGCGTGCCCGTGTGTTTGCCACTGTCGTGATTGAAGGGCGCGACCCCGACCAAGGCCGCGATTTGTCGCCGGTTCAAGCGACCCAGTTCGGGCAACATGGCCAGCAGCGTTGCGGCGGCCACCCGGCCGACCCCCGGCACACTTTCCAGCAAGCGGTCCAGTTCGCACCAGGTCTCATCACGTTCAATCTGGGTCTTCAGGGTCTGATCCAGATCCCGTAGTTGGCGACTCAGCCATTCGATGTGCGCTTGTACCTGAGTTTTGACTTGGGGTGTTTGGGTCTGTTGCAGTCGATTCTTTTCCGCACTCAGCATGTTGACCACGGCCTGACGCCGGGCCACGTGTTCTGCCAGTGCCAGCTGTGCCGCCGTGGGCTGGGCTTGTACAGCTGGATGCACCGCGACAGCAAAGCGTGCTAGCACCCCTGCGTCAATCCGATCCGTTTTCGCCAGCAGGCCGATCGCCTCGGCAAAGTGGTGCACTTGTCGGGCATTGACGCGCACTGCCGGCAAGCCAGCACTGAGCAAGGCCAATAACAGCGGATTCTCATACCCGCCACTGGCCTCCATTACAATCAAGTTCGGTCTAAGTCTGTGCAACCGCTGAATCAGTTTCTGATGCGCGGCTGCCCCGTTTTCCATCTGAAACGCCGTCCCGCGTTCCAGCACGGCTACGTCAAGGGTGCGTTTTGAAACATCTATGCCGATATGACAGGGTTTGGATATGCTCATGGGAGACTCCTTATCACCGCCGCTCAGACTTGCAAGATACGAGCTTTGAAGCTCTGGCAACCATTCGAGCTACCGATGATGAATAAGCTGGCGAGCCACGCTTTCCTCCGGTTTAATAACCTGTAACCACTCGGTCTGCCAGCTCAAATCAAACTATAACCGGATCTTTCCAGGGACAGCTACGTTATACAAGTAACCAAAAGAAACATTCAAGAGCGTTAATGAACCTCAGTGTAATTCTTGGCTCCACACGCTGCATTGGCAAGTGTATTTTTTGATGTTTTTTTAGCCCTGCCAGTCGAATAGGTTTTTGGGGAATTCATACCTACTCAGTTTCTGTTGCGCCCCGAAACCGGGTCCACTCCATCATTCCGGTGAAAGCCGGAATCCAGTCCAAAGCAGCCATACAACAAACTTCATTGTTTTCACGGCAAATTACCTTGTTTCCTCTCAGCATGGGCCTAAAATGGCGCACAGAATTCGCCAAAGGGACATGCCATGCCCGCCCCCGCCACAGTCGTCGAGCTGGTCAACCGCTTCGGCGAGCAGATCGAAGCTTATAAATCTGGCAATTACAAAGAACACCAAGTTCGGGTTGAGTTCATTGACCCACTTTTTGAGGCGCTCGGCTGGGACATCTACAACAAGGTTGGCAATGCTGAAGCGTACAAAGACGTAATCCACGAAGACGCGGTAAAGATCGGTGGGTTCACCAAAGCGCCGGATTACTGCTTCCGCGTGGGCGGAACGCGCAAGTTCTTCCTCGAAGCCAAGAAACCGTCGGTGAACATCAAGGACGATGTTGGTCCCGCCTACCAGTTGCGCCGCTATTCCTGGTCGTCAAAACTCGCGTTGGGTATCGTCACGGACTTCGAGGAATTTGCCGTTTATGATTGCCGCGTTCGCCCACAGAAAATGGATAAGGCGTCCGTTACCCGCATCGCCTATTACACCTACCAGGAATACGTTGAGAAATGGGACGAAATCGCTGCCCGCTTCTCCAAGGATGCCGTTTACAAGGGTTCCTTCGACCGCTACGCGGAAACCAACAAGCTCAAAAAGGGCACCGCGCAGGTGGACGATGCCTTCCTCGGAGAAATCGAGGCCTGGCGCGAAGCACTGGCCAAAAACCTTGCCCTGCGCAATCCCGAACTCAGCCAACGGGAACTGAACTTCGCCGTTCAACGCAGCATAGACCGCATCATATTCCTGCGCATCTGCGAGGATCGCGGTATCGATCAATACGGCAGGCTGCAAGGTCTGCTAAATGGCTCCAATACTTACAAGCGTTTGACCGAGCTTTTCCGCGATGCGGACGACCGCTACAACTCCGGTCTGTTCCATTTCAAAGAAGAGAAAGAGCGTGATGTTGAACCCGATACCCTGACGCTATCCCTAAAGATCGATGATGACGCGCTGAAGGACATACTCAAGAATCTCTATCCTCCGGATAGTCCATACGAATTCTCGGTCTTGCCTGCGGACATCCTGGGCCAAGTCTATGAACAGTTTCTCGGCAAGGTTATCCGCCTCACTGAAGGCCATCACGCTAAAATCGAGGAAAAGCCTGAGGTCCGCAAAGCCGGTGGCGTGTATTACACGCCGCGGTACATCGTGGACTACATCGTCAAGAATACCGTGGGCAAATTGCTGGAAGGGAAAACGCCCAAAGAAGCGGCGAAGCTGCGTATCCTGGACCCCGCCTGCGGTTCCGGTTCCTTCCTGATTCAGGCCTACCAATACCTTCTGGACTGGCATCGTGACTGGTACGCGAACAACGAACCTGAAAAACATGCCAAGGGTAAGAATCCGGCCATCTACCGAGGAGCAGGCAACGAATGGCGACTTACCACATCCGAGCGCAAGCGCATCCTGCTCAACAATATCTACGGCGTAGACATAGACAGCCAAGCAGTGGAAGTCACCAAACTTTCTCTGTTACTGAAAGTGCTGGAAGGCGAAAGCGAACAGAGCTTGAACCAGACTTTTACTATGTTCCATGAACGCGCGCTACCAGACCTGCAAAACAATATCAAATGTGGTAACTCATTGATTGGTTCCGATTTCTATGAAGGCCAACAGATTGGTCTGCTCGATGATGAAGAGCGCAATCGAATTAACGCCTTTGACTGGCAAGCTGAATTTACCAGTATATTCAAGCAGGATGGTTTTGATACTGTGATAGGAAATCCGCCGTATATTGATTCAGAATGGATGACAGAATTTCTGTCTAAAGAACGTACATATCTAACGGAACAATATTCAGCAGCGACTGGTAACTGGGATATCTTTTGTGTCTTTATCGAGAGAAGCATGCAGCTTTGTCGAAAAGGTGGGTTATCCAGCATGATCGTGCCAAATAAACTCGGTTCAGCGAACTACGCATCTGGTGCCCGCAGCATACTGACGACGAATAATGAGCTATTGCTAATTCGAGATTATTCTTCAGTGCGTGTTTTTCCAGTGTCAGTGTATCCGATAATTTATGTTGCTAAAAAGACGAAGCCTTTTGGCACTTCGATTGTAAATTACGAGAGAATGAAGGTTTTTGGAGTTTCCGAAGAGTATGAATTGGATTATTCCAAGTATTTCTTACAACCAAATAGTCCTTGGAGGATATTCTCTAATCTTAAAGCGGAGAACCCAGCTGAGAGGTTACGTAAAGAATTTCCAGAACTTAGATCAATTGCCACAGTATTAGGTGCGGCAACCGTCTCAGAAGCATACAACATTCAACCACTAATTGAGAATGGGGATCACGCAACCACTGCTCTAAAACTAATTAATAGCGGTACAATTGACAGATATAACTCTTTGTGGGGTCATAAGGAATGCCGTTATTTAGGAAAATCTTATTTGTATCCCGTGGTGGACTCAAATAAAGTAGATAGCTTACCAACTAAGCGCAGGGAACAAGCTCGTACACCAAAGATAATCAT
>JBOIBC010000044.1:0-7766 GCA_050739295.1 Gammaproteobacteria bacterium | reverse complement strand
CAGATAATTTTTAATTTTATCTGTTAGCCAGGCGACGTTGACGATGATATCCGTGAAACCGGCATCGTGCAGCCGTTCCAGGTGATGCACGATGAGCGGCTTGCCTTTTACCGTGATGAGCGGCTTGGGCGTCGTATCGGTCAAAGGCCGCAGACGCTCGCCCCGGCCCGCAGCCAGAATCATGGCTTTCATACGGTGGCCGCCATGGAGTGACTGCGGCTGTCCAACACATCCAGCAATTTCAACAAGGGCGTGAATTCCTTGTACAGTTTTCCCGTTTCAAGCACGTAGCTCAAAAACCGTGGCGTGTCCTTGAGATAATCGAGTTTACCGTCACGATAATTGATGCGTGCGAAAATGCCCAGCACCTTGAGATGCCGCTGCAAACCCATCCAGTCGAAGGCGCGCTCGAATTCGGAAAGTTCTTGTACCGGCAAGCCGGCCTGCTTCGCCTGCCCCCAGTATTGTCGCCGCCACGAAGTCACTTGCTGTGCTTCCCAGGAAATAAAAGCATCCTTGAACAGTGACGCCACATCATAGGTAATAGGACCACAGACCGCGTCCTGGAAATCCAGCACGCCCGGATTCGGCGTGCTCAACATGAGATTGCGCGGCATATAGTCGCGGTGCGCGAATACCTGCGGTTGTGCCAGTGCATTATTCTCCAATAATGCAAAAGTGGATTCCAGAATTTCATGTTCCAGCGCTGACAGCGTGAGATTCAGATGACGCGCTATATACCACGCCGGGAACAGGTCCAGTTCCCGGCGCAGCAAGGCACGGTCATAGGTTGGCAGCACGCCCGGCTGGCTGGCCTGTTGCCAGCGGATGAGTGCATCAATGGCATCCGTGAACAGTGCATCGGCGTTATCGAGATTGAGTACATCGAGATAGGTCTGCCGCCCCAGGTCGCTCAACAACAGGAAGCCACATTCCAGATCACGATCCAGAATATCCGGCACGTGCATACCGGCCGCTTTCATCAATCCGGCGACTTTTACGTACGGCCGGCAGTCTTCCGCGGGCGGCGGCGCATCCATCACGATATACGACCGCTGGCCCGCCATGCAGCGAAAATAGCGCCGGAAACTGGCATCCGCCGATACCGGCTCCAGTACTGCTGCCGGCATGTTCAGTGCTTGCGCTGTCCAGACTTGCAGCTGTTCGAACCTGTCTACCAATATGCTCTCCCGCCGAAGCCGCCGCTCCGGTCAACATCACTCGGAACATCCCTGTCGCGCTCCCAGCTCGGCATTGAACTCCGCTCTCCAGCTACGTCCAATGTACAGCCAGTACATCCAGGTACTGGCGTTCGGCGGAGCAAAGCTCCGCTTTGCTCTACTCGCCTCACCCTTGCCTCGCGCTCACCAGGATCAAACAGCCACCGGCTGTTCGATAAAGACACCTGGCTCGCCTACGGTTTGAACCCATTATTAAAGTGTGCGATTGTACGCCGCACTTTCAAAGGAAGCTCCGCCTCAGGCGAAGCATCCCTTTGGGGCGCGAAGATGCGCCCTTGCGCGAACCAAGCACATTAAGTGCTCTGTTCGGCGGAGGCGAGTCCGGGCGTGTACCGAACTCGCCGAATAGGCGAAAGTCCAGGATGGACTTTTGCAGAGCTGTCAGGCTGTTCAGGAGTCCGCTGGTGAATGTGAGCCGTGCGCTTGTCCTAATCACTGCGCTGCTCGCTTCTGCGCCGCTGCTTGCCGATACCCCGCCCGGCACCATCGGCTATAACCAGTGGGCCACTTGTCCGGTACCGTCGCCTGCTACCACGAGCGTCACGTCCGCTCCCGCTGCAGGTACCGCCAGTCCGCCCACCCATGTCAGCGCCGACCTGCTGACCGGTTATGTGCATGGCGAATACCTGTTCACTGGCCACGCCCAGGCAACCCAGGGTGAACAGCGACTCAGCGCCAAGCGCATGCGCTACAACAGCACGACCGGCGATACACACGCGGCAGGCGATGTGCATTACAGCTCCCCCAACATGCTGCTGCAAGGTCCGCTCGCGAATTACAACCTGAACACCTCCAGCGGCGTATTCGATGATGCCCAATTCTTTTTACCGCAGCGTCATGGGCGCGGTAACGCCAAAATCCTCAAGATGCTCGACAAAAATCATCAAGTGCTGTATGGCATGCACTACACTACCTGTCCGGTGGGAAAACACGACTGGGTATTGAATGCGCCTGACCTGGAACTGGATCAAACAACCAATACCGGCGTCGGGCATAATGTCACCATTGATTTTTTCGGCATACCCATCTTCTGGACGCCGTATATCAATTTCCCACTGAACGACGACCGCAAATCCGGTTTCCTGGCGCCGGCGTTCGGCTACTCCACCTTCACCGGCACTGACCTCACCACGCCGTATTATTTCAATCTGGCGCCCAATTACGACGCTACGCTGACACCGCGCATCATCACCAAGCGCGGTATTGATATGGGCGGTGAGTTCCGCTATCTCACGTTCGGCGGCAGCCAAGGCCAGATTGACGCGAGCTTTCTGCCGCATGACAAGCTGGCCGACCGCGAGCGCGGCTTGCTGAATTTCTCCGACAGCACGCCGCTCGCCACCGGCTGGAACTTCAACAGCGCGTATAACTGGGTTTCGGACAATCTGTATTTCCAGGATCTGGGCGACAGTCTGGCCACCATCGCCACCACTACCCAGGAACGCCATGCCGCGGTCAGCTACGGTCTGCCGGACTCCAACTGGACCTTCATGACCCAGGCACAGGAATGGCAGATTGTGGACCCTACCATTCCACCCGGCGCCTATCCGTACAAGCGTTTGCCACAAATACTACTCGGCTGGCAAAGCAGCCCAAGCAGCAGCGGAGGCCAATACGGCTTCAACAGTGAACTGGTGCAGTTCCAGCAGGATGAACGCGAAGGCGCGCTGCGTCTGGATCTCAAGCCAAGCGCCAGTTACACCTTCGGTAACGCCGGTTATTACTTCACGCCGACGGCGGCACTTCGCGTCACCGAATACAACCTGGATCAGAACGTGCCTGGCGGCACCGGAACGGAGATATCGCGGGTTACACCGATTGTGAGTCTTGACAGCGGTATGTTCTTCCAGCGGGACGTGAGTGAGGGTGGAAACTATGTACAAACCCTGGAACCACGTTTGTTCTATCTCTATGTGCCGTACCGTGACCAATCACAAGTTCCGATTTTCGATACGTTGCAGCCGCAGTTCAGTTTCCTGCAACTGTTCACCGATAACAGTTTCTACGGCGCCGACCGCCAGGCCGATGCCAATCAACTGAGTTACGCGCTGACCAGCCGGCTGCTGGACACATCCGACGGCTCGCAACTCCTGGAAACCGACATTGGCCAGATCCGCTACTTCCGTGACCGGGACGTGCAATTGCCGGGCGTGGCGCCTCAGACCAATCTTTTTTCAGACGTCGTGGGTGACGTCATTTTGAACATCAACGACAAGTGGTCCACCAGCTACGGCCAGCAATGGAATCCCACCACCCGTCAGACGGATCTTGCGTCCGTCGGTGTCCAATACCATTCGGCCTTTCACCAGGTTGTCAATCTGGCGTATCGCTACAATCGTGATTTGAACCTGAAACAGACAGACCTGTCTTTCGCCTGGCCGTTAACCGAGCATTGGAGCATGGTGGGACGCTGGAACTATGACGTGCAAAACAAACTCACATTAGAGAGTTTCGCAGGATTCGAGTACGACAGTTGCTGCTGGGCCTTCCAGATGGTACACCGCCGCTACATCACCCAGACGGGCCAAGCCAATACGGCATTCTTCTTTCAGTTGCAGCTCAAAGGCCTCGCCAGCATCGGCCGGCATCTCGAAGACTTCCTGCAAAATGGTATCCTAGGCTATTCCGATCCAACTCAACCGCAGTAAACAAGGTTCCTGTTGATGCTGAAATCCGCCCCCCATCTGCTCGCGGCGTTTGCCGCGGTCCTGCTGTTCTGCCAAGGCTGCGCTTCCACGCCCAAGCCGAATCCCAACGTCAGCGCTACCGCGGTCATGAACCCCGCACCGGCAGCCGCGAGCGTTACCGCCGCGGCCATCGCCAAGGCGTCTTCCACCGGTGTGCTGCTGGACCGCGTGGTGGCAGTGGTCAACGATCAGGTAATCCTGAAGAGCGAGCTGGACCAGCGGGTCGCCGCCATCACCAAGCAAATCCAGGCCCAGGGAACGGCGCTGCCACCCGAAAACGTACTGCGCAAGCAGGTACTGGACCAGATGGTCATGACCAAACTGGAACTCCAGCAGGCGGCTGGCAAGAAAATCAGCGTCAGCGATGATGTCCTCAATCAAACCATCAGTCGTATCGCGGAACAAAATGGCACGACCCTGAGCCAGTTGCCTGCAAAGCTCCAGCAGCAAGGCATGGATTACGCCGCATTCCGCCAGGATCTGCGCAACCAGCTCATTATCCGCGATCTGGAACAACAACTGGTGAGCGAGCAAATGCACATTACACCTCGAGAGGTCCAGGCACAGATCGCGGCCGATGAGGCCAACGGTGATGCCAACACCCAGTATCATCTTTCGCAGATCCTGATTGCGACACCGGCGAATCCGACACCCGAACAGGCGGCGCAAACCCGCAAAGAAGCAGAAGACATCTATCAGAAGCTCAAGAAGGGCGCAGATTTCGCCGCCATGGCGGTGCAATATTCACAGGGACAGCAGGCCCTCAAGGGCGGTAATTTGGGTTGGCGCAAGGGCTCGGAACTGCCTACCATCTTTGCCAACGCGATCAGCCAGATGAAACCGGGTGACACCACCGAGCCGTTGTCGAGTCCCAGCGGCTTTCATATCGTCAAACTGGATGATGTTAAGCGTGTCGACAGCAAGGTGGAAGTCACCCAGACCCACGCGCGTCATATCCTGTTGCAGCCGAGCGCCATCATGACGGACGCCCAGGCGCAGGCAAAACTGGAAGAATTGCGCAAGGAAATTCTTGCCGGTGCGGATTTCGCCAAGTTGGCAAAACAATACTCACAGGATCCCGGATCCACAGCCAAGGGCGGTGATCTGGGCTGGCTTGACCCGGGCGCCACGGTGCCGGTATTCCAGGCGCAAATGGACAAGCTGCAACCCGGCCAGATCAGCGAACCGTTCAAGTCACAATATGGCTGGCACATCCTGCAGGTACTGGGCCGGCGTCAGGTAGATCAGACTCAGGAATACACCCAGAACAAGGCCTACGAGACCATCTATGCGCGCAAGTCCGAAGAAATCGTCCAGCAGTGGTTAAGTCAGCTCAAGGACTCGGCGTTCATCGAATACCATCTGGAAAACTGATTGAGATAGATTCAGTAGTCCGTCCATGCCAACCTTACTGCCCCGCATCGCGCTCACCACCGGCGAGCCGGCTGGCATCGGGCCGGATATCTGCATCCAACTTGCTCAAACAGCACACGCTGCCGACTTGGTCGCCATCGGCGATACGGATGTGCTCAGTGCACGCGCGTGCATGCTGCAGTTACCCCTGACGCTCTCGCCTTACAAACGGACTGAACGGCTTGCACAAGCCGCCGGCAAACTGCGTATCCTGTCCATAAAAACCCGCGCGCCGGTGCAAGCTGGGAAACTTGACTCTACGAACGCGCGCTATGTCCTGGATACGCTGGGCCGCGCTGTGGACGGTTGCCTGGCCGGTGAATTCGACGCCGTGGTGACTGCACCGGTACACAAGGGCATCATCAATGATGCCGGCATTCTCTTCACTGGTCACACGGAATATTTCGCAGCACGCTGTCATGCGCCGTCGCCGGTGATGCTGCTGTGTGCGGAAACCTTGCGCGTAGCGCTAGCTACCACCCATATTCCATTAGCCGAAGTGCCGCGCAACATCACCCAAGAGAAGCTCACCCGCACACTGCGTGCATTACATGCGGATCTGCTGCGGCGCTTCGGTATCCCGCAGCCGCACATCCTGGTGCTCGGATTGAACCCACACGCCGGTGAAGGCGGTCATCTGGGACGTGAGGAAATCGAAATCATCACGCCGGTGTGCAACAAATTGCGTGCCGAAGGCATGCGGCTTACCGGTCCGGTATCCGCCGACACCGCTTTCAGCAAACCACGCCTCGACAACATGGACGCGGTACTGGCCATGTACCATGATCAGGGCTTGCCGGTGCTGAAATACGCCGGTTTCGGCCAGGCGGTGAACGTAACCCTGGGACTGCCCATCATCCGGACTTCCGTGGACCACGGCACCGCGCTGGAACTCGCCGGCACCGGTCGCGCTGAGCCGGGAAGCCTGGAAGTCGCGCTGGCTCTTGCGATCGAGCTAAGTCAGCACAAATGATCGGGCACCATGCGCGTAAGCGGTTTGGTCAACATTTTCTGCATGACCGCAACATCATCAACAAGATTCTGCTGGCCGTCGCCCCAAAACCGGACGACTTCCTGGTAGAAATCGGTCCCGGTCTTGGCGCCATTACGCTGCCGCTGCTGACATGCTGTGGCACGCTCACGGTGGTGGAGCTGGACCGCGACGTGATCCCGCATCTGCGGGAAAGTGCCGGCGATAAAGGTACACTGCACATCATCCAGGCCGACGCCCTCAAAACCGATTTCTGCGCACTGGCGCCGAAGGGTCGGAAAATACGCCTCATCGGCAATCTGCCCTATAACATTTCCACACCACTACTGTTTCACCTGCTTGATCAGGCCGGTTCGATTCAGGACATGCACTTCATGTTGCAGAAAGAAGTTGTGCAGCGCATGGCGGCGAAACCCGGCGGCAAGGATTACGGACGGCTCACCGTCATGCTCGCCGTGCGCTGTAAAGTGGAACCGCTGTTCAAGATAGGCTCCGGCGCCTTCAGCCCGCCGCCCAAGGTGGAATCCGCTTTCGTGCGCCTGCTGCCATATGCCTCATCGCCCTTTCCTCTCACCGACCCGGCGCGCTTTGCCCGGCTCGTGAGCCAGGCATTCAGCCACCGTCGCAAGACCTTGCGCAATGCCCTGCAGGGACTCGCCGACGAAGCGGCCATCCGCGCCGCCGACTTGAATCCCGCCGATCGCCCCGAGACCCTCAGCGCCGCCGATTACGCCCGGCTGGCTAGCTGAAACCCAGGCTGGCAGCACGCCCGCCTTACATACGCTGGCCGTATACTGGCCCGAGTTCCTATTCCGAGGATGCCCCATGAGCGCTTACACCCATGTTCTCATCGCCGTAGATCTGTCCCAGGACAGCGACGCCGTGGCCCGCCGCGGCCACGAACTGGCCGGCCGCTACCAAGCCAAAGTCAGCTTCCTGCATGTGGTGGAATTCATCCCTGTGGATCCCGCTGGAGAAGCCCTGTTACCACCGCCCGTGGATGTGGAAGGCGAGCTGGTGCAGGGCGCACGCCAGCGGCTGGATACACTGTGCGACAGTCTCGGGCTGAAATCCGCTACCCGCCGGGTCGAAGTGGGTAATATCAAGGCGGAGATACTGAGAGTGGCCAACGAGGAACAGGCGGATCTGCTGGTACTAGGCAGCCACGGCCGTCATGGCCTGGCCTTGCTCATGGGTTCCACCGAGAAATCCCTGCTGCACAAGGCGCCGTGTGATGTGCTCGCGGTGCGCTTGAGCTAGGCGGCACAGAGCCATCCATGGCAAGCAGTCCAGCCATGACATCCCTGTCATGGCGCTCGGCCGGACCGGAATGCCACAGGCATTCCGGCAAAATGCCGGCCTCGCCCCTGTGATGTGCTCGCGGTGCGCTTGAGCTAGGCGGCACAGAGCCATCCATGGCAAGCAGTCCAGCCA
>JBOIBC010000043.1:0-7832 GCA_050739295.1 Gammaproteobacteria bacterium | reverse complement strand
CGGGCGGCAAGATTCTGCTGCTTGAACGTGGCGCCTTCGCCGGCATTCATGCGGCCATGATGGTGCATCCCGCGCCCATGGATTTCGTGCAACCCAAAATCATTGCCGCCTCCATGTTCGACGTGCACTACACCGGCAAATCGGCGCATGCCTCAGCGTTTCCGGAGCTCGGCATCAATGCCGCCGATGCACTCACCGTCGCACAGACCGCCATCGGACTGCTGCGCCAGCACATCCGTCAAACCGACCGCATCCACGGCATCTGCACCCACGGCGGCGATGCGCCCAATATCGTGCCGGCGCACACCTCGGCGCGTTACATCATTCGTGGCGAGACCGTGAAGGACATGGAGGAACTGCGCGTAAAAGTGCGTCATTGTTTCGAAGCCGGCGCACTCGCCACCGGCTCCAAACTGGAAATTCAGGGCGGCGACAAGCCGTACACGGAAATGCTCCACGACGCGGACATGGCGGAATTGTACCGTCGCAATGCGGTGGCCCTGGGGCGGGGACTGGCCGCGCCCGAATCCGTCGCGCGCTTCAGCGCGTCCACCGACATGGGCAACGTCTCCAAGGCACTGCCTTCGATTCATCCCATGATCGGCATTGATTCCCTGCCAGCCGTGAACCATCAGCCGGAATTCGCCGCCCATTGCGTGAGTGCGGCCGCGGACCGGGCTCTGTGGGATGGCGCGCTGGGCATGGCATGGACGGCGATTGATATGGCGGCTGATCGCGAGCTGAGGCGTCGCTTGCTCGCCCGGCATTAACCCAGGCAGCGTTGAACCTCGGCCATTCAGCGTTGTCCACCTTTAACCCCCGAGACCCGGCTTTGAGGCTTGTAGTCCAGGCTCCCGGTTTGGTTCATCGGTTTCTAAATATGACGGAGGTGATAACGTGAAGAAATATCTCAGCCCCCTGTTGATCCTGTTCCTGGCGGTTTACGGTTTGTCCGCATTGGCGGCTGACGATCCATCCGCCAAGACACCTGCCGCGAACAACGCCACGCCGCCCAAGGCAGAAAAATCCGTGACCCAGGGCAGCGTCACGGTGGAAGGCCAGCGCGTGGATTACGACGCCACCGCCGGCACCATCATACTCAAGAACAAGGATGGCAAACCCACGGGCAGCATGTTCTACGTGGCCTACACCAAGCGCGGCGTGAAAGATGAGAACAAGCGTCCAGTCACCTTCTTCTACAACGGCGGTCCCGGCTCCTCGACCGTGTGGCTGCACATGGGCGCATTCGGCCCGCATCGAGTGGTGACCGCCGATCATACGCATACACCGGCCGCACCCTATGCGCTGGTGAACAATGATTACAGTCTGTTGGATGTAACCGACGAAGTGTTCATTGATGCCATGGGCACCGGCTACAGCCGCGTCATCGGCAAGGACGAAGGCGGTGTCGGCGAACCCAAGGATTTCTACGGCATAGATGCCGATACGGCGTCCTTCGCCCAGTTCATCAGCCGTTATCTGAGCGAGAACGGCCGCTGGAATTCGCCAAAATACCTGTTCGGCGAATCCTACGGCACCACCCGCTCCGCGGCGCTGGTGAATTACCTGGAACAACAGGATGACATGGATGTGAATGGCGTCATTTTGCTGTCATCCATCCTGGATTTCCGCACCGCGAGTTTCAATGCCGGCAATGATCTGCCGTTTGAATTGTTTCTGCCGAGCTACACGGCGGTGGCCTGGTATCACCACATGCTGCCAAACCAGCCTGCGGACCTGCAATCACTCTTGCCGCAGGTGCAGCAGTTCGCCATGACGGATTATGCGCAGGCGCTGGATGCGGGAAATACGCTGAGCGACAGTCAGCGCGACGCCATCGCGGGAAAGCTGCACGAGTACACGGGCTTAAGCATCGCGTATATCGAGAAGGCCAATCTGCGCGTCACCGCCGGTGAGTTCGAGCATCAGCTTCTGAACGATCAGGACCTCACTACCGGCCGGCTCGACGCGCGCTTTACGGGACCCAGCATGGACCCCTTGAGCGAAGGCGCGTATTATGATCCGCAGTCCGCCGCCATCAGCTCAGCCTACGTGTCGGCCTTCAACGACTACGCGCACAACACCCTCAAGTTCGGCCGCGACAAACCGTACCTTCCTGAAGCCTTCCATAAATGGGATTGGAAGCATGAGAATCATACCAATGGCCAGGCCTGGCCCGGTTTGCCGAACGTGGCCGTGGACCTGAGCGAAGCCATGAAATACAACCCGGACCTGCAAGTGCTGGTGAACAACGGCTATTTTGATCTGGCCACACCGTATTTCGCCACGGATTACACCATGGATCACTTGCAGATACCGAAAGACCTGCAGGGTCACGTGCACATGGCGTATTACGATTCCGGTCACATGGTGTACGCACACGTGCCGGCGCTCAAGAAACTGCACGACAATGCGGCAGCGTTCATCAAGAGCACCGACAACCAGTAAAATCAGGACACAGAAGGATTCAGTTCAACAGGGCTCTTCGGAGCCCTGTTCTTTTTGGAATCAGCTGCGCCAATGTCCCCAGATAATCGACGCGAAGCCCACGGCTGCGACCACCAGCGACACCCATATCGGTGCGCCATGTAGACCCAACAGCAATGCACCGCTGACGATGAGTGCGCCACCAGTCATGGCGTGATACAGATGCCGGATGCGATGCTTGGTCATCTCACGCAGGCGCTTGAGTTCGTCGCTCTCCATGCCCACCTGGAATTTGCCGTCTGACATCTGCCTGAATATGATATTGAGCCGCGCGGGTGTTTCCAATATCAGTTCGCGTAGCGCCGGCAGGCCGGCGCGCAGGCGTTTAAGCGTGGACTTTAAGCTTGTTTGTGCGCGTACCCAGTCTTCCAAAAACGGCTTGGCGGTTTTCCACAGGTCCAGATCCGGATACAGCTCGCGGCCCAGACCCTCGATATTGAGCAGGGTTTTCTGCAGTAGCACCAGTTGTGGCTGCACTGTCATGTTGAAGCGCCGCGCGGTCTGGAACAGGCGCACCAGCAGTTGGCCGAAGGAGATGTCTTTCAAGGGCCGATTGAAGATGGGCTCGCACACGGTGCGGATGGCGCTTTCGAATTCGTTCACGCGCGTACCCACCGGCACCCAGCCGGATTCCACATGCAATTCCGCTACGCGCAGATAGTCGCGCTTGAAGAATGCCAGAAAATTCTCCGCCAGGTACTGCTGGTCGCGCGGATCCAGCGTACCCACGATGCCAAAATCAACCGCTACGTAGCGCGGATTCTTCGGATCGGTGATGTCCACGAATATATTGCCGGGATGCATATCGGCGTGAAAGAAATTGTGCTTGAACACCTGAGTGAAGAATATCTCCACACCATTCTCAGCGAGCTTCTGCATATCAGTACCGCGTGCCCTTAAGGCGGCGACGTCGCTGATGGGCACGCCGTGGATGCGTTCCATGACCATGACATTGCGCCGCGTGAGCGGCCAATGGATTTCCGGCACGTACAGTAATTTCGATCCCTCGAAGTTGCGTTTGAGCTGCGCGGCGTTGGCGGCTTCGCGCATCAGGTCCAGCTCGTCGAGGATCACATGCTCGTATTCAGCTACCACTTCGCGCGGCCGCAGCCGGCGGGACTCGCGCCAGTAGCGCTCCGCCAGCCCAGCGATCAGGTACAACAGGTCCAGGTCGCCGCGGATGATGCGCTCCACACCGGGACGCAGAACCTTCACCACCACTTCGCCGCCGTCCTTGAGGCGCGCGGCATGCACCTGGGCGATGGATGCGGAGGCCAGCGGCGTCTCGTCGAATTCCGCGAATAGTTCCGTGACCGTTTTGCCGAGTTTTTCTTCGATGATCTCGCGGGCTTCGCGTCCTGGGAACGGCGGCACCCGGTCCTGGAGCCTGGCCAGCTCGTCGGCGATATCGTGGGGCAGCAGGTCGCGGCGCGTGGACAGCATCTGGCCGAATTTCACGAAGATCGGCCCGAGATCCTCCAGCGCGCGGCGGATGCGTTCGCCGCGTGGGGTGTCGCGCCGGCGCAGCCAGTAGAAAGGCGAGAGATAAATCAAGAAACGGATGGGCCGGAAGATGTGAGCCGTCAGGATGATCTCATCCAGGCCGTGACGCGCCAGCACGTAGTTGATGCGCATGAGGCGCAGAGTCTGGCGTGGCGTGATCATGCGTGCTTCGTCTTTCCCGACAACCGCTGCATGCGCGCGTCCAGCCGGTCCACATCACTCTTCAGATGATCCACCGCGCTCAGAAAGGTTTCGACTTCCTGCCGCGGCGGTAGGTCGCGGGTTTCATATTGCAGGTATTCGGCCAAATCCTGGCCCAAGCGCTCTGCTGTATCCTTGCCCCATCGAAAGAGACCACGCGCGAAATTGCCGATCTGATGCGCCGCAATATCACCCACGTAATGCGACAGCAATTCTTCCCAATCCAGGTCAGCCTGCTTAAGCAAGCGTGAAAAAGTCTGGGCAGTTTCCGCATCGCCATTCAGCTCAATGCCGCGCGGTGGCGTGTCGCTGCGTTTCAGTGCTACTTCCAACAGTGCGGCGCTGGGTGTGCGCACCGTCATGTCCACCTTGCCGTGGTAATCGCCGCGTACCGTGAGTTTGCCATCCAACGGCTGGAAATACAGCTTGAACGGCATTTCCCTGAGTTCCAGCGCGATGACCTTGCCGTCCAGTTGTTTGAGATCACGCTGTGCGGCGCCGGAGCCGGACAGGGCGCTGTTGAGTGCGCGTTCCACGGCGGAGGCAAGCAGGAAAGTCAGCGGCATGGCGTTCAGAATCTGTAGCCCCTATGCAATGCGACGATGCCACCGGACAGATTGAAATAGCCGCAGCGCTCAAAGCCTGCCGTTTCCATCATCTGTTTGAGGGTCTCCTGATCCGGGTGCATGCGGATGGATTCCGCCAGGTACTGGTAACTGGCTTTGTCTTTTGCCACTACTTTCCCGAGTTGGGGCAACAGCTTGAAGGAATAAAAATCGTAAATCGGTTTCAATCCGGGCACTGTGGTTTTGGAAAATTCCAGAATCAGCAGACGCCCGCCGGGTTTCAACACGCGGTGCATGCTGGTTAGCGCCGCATCCTTGTCGGTGACGTTGCGCAGTCCGAAAGCGATGACGATGCAGTCGAAATGCTGGTCGGGAAACGGCAGGTGTTCCGCGTCCGCTTGCGCGTATTCCACATTGCCCGCGATGCCTGCATCTACCAGCCGGCGCCGACCGAGCTCCAGCATGGCCATGTTGATATCCGCCAGCATCACGTGACCGGTCTCACCCACCTGCTTTGCCAGGCCACGGGTGAGGTCGCCGGTGCCGCCGGCCACATCCAGAGCCCTTTGCCCGGCTTTCAGTCCGGTCTGGGACAGGGTGAAACGTTTCCAAAGCCGATGGATACCGAAGGACATCAGGTCGTTCATCAGATCGTAGCGGTCGGCGACGGAACTGAATACTTCGCCCACACGCCGGGCTTTCTCGGCGACAGGGATTTCCTGGAACCCGAAATGGGTGGTCTGTTTGGTATTACCGCTCATGGTATGGAACTACTTGCTGAATAACTCATTCTAACAGCCGTTGCTGCGGTATGAGAGAGCCGGGCGCGAGAACGATTTTGGCGTAGGTTGGGGTGAGGTCTGTCCGAACCCCAACAATCAGGGCTGCAATGTTGGGTTTCGCTGAGCTCAACCCAACCTACGCATGAAGTATCCGGGTATCAAACATTTTTGCGCTGATAACCCGCATCTTTGAGGCGTTTCAGGTAACGCGCCCAGTTTTCCTGTTGGTTCTGGCCGAGATCGTGCAGCACTGACCAGGAATACAGGCCGGTGTTGTGTCCGTCGTCGAAGATCAAGCGCACCGCATAGTTGCCGACCGGTTCAATGCCGATGACTTTCACGTTCTCCTTACCGGTTTGCAGGATCTCCGTACCGTGACCCTTGACCTCGGCGGAAGGCGAGAACACCCGCAGGTATTCGAACGGCAGTTCAAATGTCTCGCCGCTGTCGAACGCGACGTTTAGTATACCGGCGGATTTACGGAGACGGATTTCGGTAAGATGGGGCTGTGCTGTCATTGCAAATAATTCCTATTTGAACGGTAGTGCAGCATTCTCCAGCAATGGAAAGTAATCTTCGTCTTTTTTCATGCGTAGCCAGACAGTTAGTTTTAGATTTTTGAGTTCGTTCTTGTTTGTATTTCCAAAATTAAGATGTGTAGAGATGGTAAATGACTTGTAGTGTTGTTTTATATCAGGGGCGAGTTGTTGCTGAAAGTCTAGAAAGGATTTGACTCCGTCTGGGTTCAATTTCATGAGATACCAGATTTCACCCTGTTTTGCCATCTGTACATCGGCAGGAACAGACCGACCCTGATTCAGCAGTATCAGACTGGCGTGTTCCTCCAGTACTGTTTGCCGCACATCCTTGGGAGTCAGGGCAACATCAAGCGTTGTCTTATCTGGCTCAAATTGAAGTTTTTCAGGCAATTTCACCACCACACGAATATCCACCGGATTCAGCGTTTTCAGATCTTCTCCGTTGAAGGATCTCAGTTTCCACATTGTGCTGAAAGGGATGCTGGCACATGCGCTGAGCAGGACAGCCGCAGTCAATACGCTTACAGATTTACGCAAGCGTATTTCAATTGGACGTGGTTGAGCGGTGCTCATAAGATATAACGGCTCAAATCTTCGTCCTTCACCAATTCACCTACTTGCTTGTCCACGTAAGCCGCATCAATCACGACTTTCTTGCCATCCTTGTCAGCGGCTTCAAAGGAGATGCTTTCAAACAGCCGTTCCATGACGGTGTGTAGGCGGCGCGCGCCGATATTTTCGGTGCGCTCATTCACCTCGAAGGCGACTTCAGCGATGCGACGCACGCCGCCCTGACTGAAGTCCAGCTTCACGCCCTCTGTCTGCATAAGGGCTGTGTACTGAACGGTGAGCGCAGCATCCGGTTCCGTGAGGATACGCACGAAGTCTTCGGTATTGAGAGCGGTGAGTTCGACGCGGATGGGCAGCCGGCCTTGCAGTTCCGGGATCAGGTCGGAAGGTTTCGACATCTGGAAAGCGCCGGAGGCGATGAACAGTACGTGGTCGGTTTTCACCGTGCCGTACTTGGTGGTGACGGTGGTGCCTTCCACCAAAGGCAGCAAATCCCGCTGCACACCTTCGCGGGATACATCCGCGCCGTGTGTTTCGCCGCGGCGTGCGACTTTGTCAATTTCGTCCAGGAAGACGATGCCATTCTGTTCGACATTGGTGAGAGCCGCCAGCTTGATATCATCTTCGTTGACCATCTTGCCGGCTTCCTCGTCTTCCAGCAGTCTTCGCGCTTCCCTGATTTTGAGTTTGCGCGTGTGCGTGCGGTTACCTGCCATGTTCTGGAACAGGCCCTGTAACTGCTGGGTCATCTCTTCCATGCCGGGCGGCGCCATGATTTCCACGCCCACGTTGCTCATGGCCAGTTCCACCTCGATTTCGCGGTCTTCCAGCTCACCTTCCCGCAACATTTTGCGGAACTTTTGGCGCGTATCGGATTGGTCAGGTGGTATCGGTTCGTTCGCAAAACCCACATGATGCTTGCGCGGCAGCAACGCATCCAGGATGCGCTCTTCCGCGGCTTCCTCCGCGCGGGTCTGCACGCGATGTTTGGCGTGCTCGCGTTCCATCTTCACTGCCGTATCCATCAGGTCACGGATAATGGAATCCACGTCCCTGCCGACATAACCCACCTCGGTGAATTTCGTGGCTTCCACCTTGATGAAGGGCGCGTTGGCGAGCCGCGCCAGGCGCCGCGCGATCTCGGTTTTGCCGACACCGGTGGGGCCGATCATGAGGATGTTTTT
>JBOIBC010000042.1:0-7847 GCA_050739295.1 Gammaproteobacteria bacterium | reverse complement strand
ATGCAAAGGTTGGCGTGTTCACATCAAACGGTATCATCGCCTATTTCAATACGGCTTATCCAGAAACCGAAATGACCAGATAAAAGCTTGATCCAGTGTCACTAGCCTGGGTTTAGTATCCAGCCCCAGATGTGACACCCAAGTATCGCCGTGTGCAGTGACGACGGCAGTACCTTGCTCCTGTCGCGAGTAAGATTCTTGCCCGGTAAAAAGAGAGAATCGCGATGGATCATTGCCAGCCAGTGCGCTGACAATATCAAAACGTTTGGCCGAACCCGACACCATCGCGCGCACCTCGATACGCCCCTGTGCTGTCGCGAAGCTCATGCTCGCTTGGTTACCTTTTGCAGTCTTGTGAATGACAAGCGTCACCTTGGCGTCCGTTACTGCAAAGCCATGGTGTTTGAACAACTGCATGACGGGACCGGATGCCGGTCCGAACGCATCCGGTATCACCGCCCAACCGTGGCTGTTTGATTGCCTTATGCCGCGTGTGTCCTTCGGAGTCTGCACCGGAATGATGACTGCGCCAATGGTGTATGGCCCAGTGGCATGTTTGCCGATGTGGGACTGAGGACAGGATGTAGCGAACAACAACAGGATGCCATGGCCTTTCACCGGTCCCTGCGCCGGTTGCCAGCGTGGGCCGATCACCTTTTGCAGGGCCGCAAGTGGTGGTGTCCAGCCAATAGTCAATCCCTCGCAGGGATTTTTGGATGTTGTGATCCAGTGTTCCGCCTGTGCGGCACTGGCAGCGGGTACGCCCATGACGAGCATACATGTCGCAAGGATCAGACTGCGGATCTCAGGCATCCGGCACCGCGGTGTTATTTTCTGCAGGGTGTGCTTGCGCACTGCAACTCCGGTAAAAATGTTCTATTTGCCAGAACTACTCGTTTCTTGGTAGTCAACCGGGAATCCGACTGGGGGCTTTGCCAAATGCCAGCCACTACCGTTGTCATCCTTCAGAAAATTCAGCGGCCAGGAACGCTGCTGGTAAACCGAAGAAACCAGTGCGCCGGGCATGCTGATGGACACCGAAGTACTGCTCCAGGACATCAACCCGCAAGGCATAGTGACTGGTGTGTTGTTGGCAACCGGCACCACGGTCAGCGAGCAACGGATGCCACCAACCGCCAAGATCAGGTTCGCATAGACGCTGCCTTGTGTACTGGCTGTGAGCGTCAACGCGGTCACCGGCGTGGCGAGGTTCCAGTTGCTTGGTAGATATACGCCGACATCCGGGATGGTTTTGGCAAATTCACCATTGGTACCGGTCTCGGTAAGCGACAGAATCTGCACTCCCTTGTTGGTGTTGAATCCAATCTGGATGTTGCCATGGGGATTCCCAAGGGCATCATTCTTGTCCGCCACGAGGGCACAGGGCTCCACGACTTCGGGTGGGTTGGTGCCATCGCCACGGTAGAGGACGTAGCTGCACTGGCCATTGCTTATCAGGATATTGGCGCTATCAATGTAAGAATTCTGTGCAGGCACGCCGATAAGCGCAAAAGTCTCACCTGACGAACTGCAAGCTGCCAGCAGCGCCGTCAGCACCAAAGAAACCAGACTCGGAAACAACCGCTTCATAAACCCCTCCTCAGCAGTTCTAGCCGCGGCACCATGCCGTTGCTGAAGGCCAGATTGTGCCATGACTGGCCTGACTTCGCAGGTTCCCGCGGGGGTTTTCAGCCGGAATGGCCGGTCGCGGGTGCGGGCGAGGCAGGCTGGCGAGTATCCACCAGCGCCAGCAACACGGCACCCACCACGAACAACAGGATCACGGAGAGTATGGAAACCCGCGGGCTGCCGGTCATGTAGCTCACGAAGCCGATGAGGACAGGGCCGATGATGGCGGCGAATTCGCCCAGCATGTTGTAGAAACCGAAGAACTCACCGGGCCGCTCCGCAGGCACCAAACGCGCGTAATAGGAACGGGACAGGAGTTGCACCCCGCCCTGCACCAGTCCCACCAGCCCCGCCAGCACAAAAAATTCCCAGGAATGGTGCATGAAAGCGGCGAATACGGAAATAAACACATACACGGCCAAGCCGATGAAGATGGCAATCTTCGGGCCGATGCGCTCGCCTAGTCGCCCGAACAGTATGGCCGCCGGCACGCCTATGAACTGCACCATCAGCACCGCCAGAATCAGGTCGGTGGTGCTGAAACCGATGGCCTTGCCATAGTCCACCGCCATCTGGATGATGGTGTTGACGCCGTCTATATATACCCAATACGCGATCAGAAACATGAACACCGGCTTGTACGCACGCACGTGTTTGAACGTCGTAATGAGCTGGCCAAAACCTTCCTTCGCCGCCTGAATGAGGCCGATCCGCACAACGGTTCTGCGCGGTTCCGGCACCCAAAACAGCAGCGGCAGGGAGAACACCACCCACCAGATGGCAGTGAATACCAGAATCCAGCGCACCGCTGTGGCGGCATCGGGGAGTCCGAACCATTGTGGCTTGAGACTCATGAGCACGCCCAGCACCAGGAACACGCCGCCGCCCAGATAACCCATGCAGTAGCCCACGGCGGAAGTCATGTCGAGCTTGTCTTTCTCGGCCACGCTCACCAGCATGGAATCGCCGAACACGTTGCCCCAGAAGTAACCGATGGATGCCAACACGTAAAACAGCACCGCCCACTCCCACGCACCCTTCGCCACGAAGTGCAGTGCAAACACCATCACCGCGCCCATGTAGGCGGAGAACATCAGGAAACGTTTTTTGCGGCTGCCACGATCGGCAATGGCGCCCAGCACCGGCGCCGACAAAGCCACCACCAAGCTCGCTACCGAATTCGCCACGCCCAGCCGGAAGGTGCTGACGCTCACATCTGCGCCGGCACTCCAGTAGTCCTTGAAAAAAATGGGAAAGAACAATGCCACCACGGAGGTGGCAAAAGCGTGATTGCCCCAGTAATAGAAAGCCCAACCCCACACCTTGCGGCTCTTCGGCAACTGCATATCGCGGCTCCGGGAAAAAGGCCGACACAGGCTAGCAGGAATGTGGCAATGCCGCTATTCGAAGCAGGCCGTGGAACCTTTACTATCTCAAGACCCTATGGTCTTCAAATGGCGGCGGCTTCCACACCGTGTTCGCGGGTTTTGCGGAACCGTACGTCCGGCCATCGCTCCTGGATGAGCTGCAGATTCACCTGCGTGGGCGCCACATATACCAGACTGCCGGCGTGATCCAGCGCGAGATTATCGAAGGCCCTATTTTTGAATTCCTCGAGTTTCTTTGCGTCATCGCATTCGATCCAGCGTGCGGTGGCCACCGGCACGCTCTCGAAGATGCAGTCCACGCCGTATTCGCTCTTGAGCCGGAATGCCACCACGTCGAACTGCAGCAGGCCCACCGCACCCAGAATGAGTTCGTTGCTGCGCAGGGGCCGGAATAACTGGGTGGCGCCCTCCTCACACAATTGATCCAGCCCCTTGTTGAGCGCCTTGGACTTGAGCGGGTCTTTGAGTATCACGCGTCGGAACAATTCCGGCGCGAAGTTGGGAATGCCGGTGAACTGCAAATCCTCACCCTGGGTGAAGGTGTCGCCGATGGCGACGGTGCCGTGGTTGTGGATGCCGATGATGTCACCGGCAAATGCCTCATCAACACGTTCGCGCTCCGAGGCCATGAAGGTAAGCGCATCGGGAATCTTGACCTCACGGCCGATGCGCACGTGCTGCACGCGCATACCTGGCGTGTAACGCCCCGAGCACAGGCGCACGAAGGCGATGCGGTCGTGGTGCTGCGGATCCATGTTGGCCTGAATCTTGAACACGAAGCTAGTGAACTTATTCTCCAGCGGCTGCACGACGCGGGTGGCGGCCGCGCGCGGACGCGGCGCAGGCGCATGCGCCACGAAGCTATCCAGCAGTTCGCGCACGCCGAAGTTGTTGATGGCGGAGCCGAAGAACACTGGTGTCAGCCGTCCTGCGAGATATTCACCAATGTCGAATGCATGGGACGCGCCGCGCACAAGTTCCACCTCGGCGTGGATACTCTGCGCATCGCGGCCCAGCACTGTACCGGCCTCTTCGCTCATCAAGCCCTGGATGATGCGCGTTTCACCGAGCCGGCCGCTCTTTTCGCCTGCATATATATAGATGCGGTCTTCGGAGAAATGGTAGATACCTTTCAGCTCGCGGCCCATGCCGATGGGCCAGGTGACGGGTGCACAGCGTATCTTCAAGACTGATTCCACTTCGTCGAGCAGGAGCATGGGTTCGCGGCTGTCGCGATCCAGTTTGTTTATGAACGTCATGATGGGCGTGTCGCGCAGGCGGCACACCTCCATGAGTTTGATGGTGCGCTCCTCCACGCCCTTGGCGCAGTCAATCACCATGAGCGCCGAATCCACCGCCGTGAGTGTGCGATAGGTGTCCTCGGAAAAATCCTCGTGGCCGGGCGTGTCTAGCAGATTGACGATGCGATCCTTGTACGGGAACTGCATCACCGAGGAGGTGACGGAGATCCCGCGCTGCTGCTCCAGCGCCATCCAGTCGGAGGTGGCGTGACGCGCCGCCTTGCGGCCCTTCACGGCGCCGGCCAACTGGATCGCACCACCGAACAGCAGCAACTTTTCCGTGAGTGTGGTTTTGCCGGCGTCCGGATGCGAAATAATCGCAAAGGTGCGTCGCCGGCCGATCTCCTGGTCGAACATGGAAAGAAGCTCTTCGGGGAAAAGCGGCTATTTTACCTGATTGAGACGGGTAAGCGGCTTACAGCGGCAGACTCAGAATCAACGCATCTTCGCGGCCGTGTGCGCCGGGATAATAGTTTCTGCGCAGACCCACTTCATCGAAGCCACGCGCGTGATACAGCCGCAATGCAGGTTTGTTGGACGGCCGTACTTCCAGCAGCATCTGATAGGCGCCGCGTTCACGCGCCAGTTCGATGAAATGCTCCAGCAGAAGCCGGCCGTAACCCTGGTGCTGCCATTCCGGCGCCATGCAGACATTCAACAGATGCGCCTCGCCGACTACCAGCGACAGGATACCGTAGCCACCGATGGCGCCGCCCAGTTCCATGATCCAGCAGCCGTAGCCCACGCGCAGGCAATCGCGGAAGATGCCTTCGTTCCAGTGGAACCGGTAGGCGCGCTTTTCGATTTCCATGACTACGCGTAAATCCTCCTCGCGCATGGGGCGGTAGAGCGGCGATTCGGTGATGGCGACGACCGCGCTCATGCTTCTTCGCCTTTGATGGTGCGCACGGCAAACTGCAAATCCACCCAGGCTTTGCGTTTCTCGCCCGGCGAGCGCAGCAGATAGGCGGGATGATAGGTGACCACCACGGGTATGCCGTTCACCTGATGTACCTGGCCACGCAGTTTCCCGATGGGGATATTGGTTTTGAGCAAGTTCTGGGCGGCGATGCGTCCCAGTGCGAGGATCAGTTTCGGCTGTATCAACGCGATCTGACGCTCGAGAAACGGCCGGCACAGTTCGGCCTCATCCGGTTTTGGGTCGCGGTTTCCCGGCGGACGGCATTTGAGAATGTTGGCGATATACACCTGCTCGCGTTTCAGGCCGATCGCGAGCAGCATGGAATTCAATAATTGCCCCGCACGGCCCACGAAGGGCTCGCCCTGTTTGTCCTCTTCGGCGCCGGGCGCTTCGCCGATCACCAGCCATTCTGCCTCACGATTACCCACGCCGAATACGGTTTGGGTGCAGCCGGCGCGCAGACCGCAAGCGGTACAAGCCTTGACGGCTTGCTCCAGCTCGGACCAATCCATTACTGAAATAGCTGCTTCGCGTGTATCAGAGGAAATGCTTGGTATCCTGGCTGGCAGTGTGGCTGATGAATCAGTCGGCCGCTCGCGTCGCACCCAGACTGGAATACCGAGATCGTGCAAACAGCGTGCGCGTTGTGTATCCATTCTCGATCACTACGTGTGACGACGCGCCAAGCGGCGGCGTATGCGCCACAGCGCCATCAACAGCCCGGAACAGGCGTAGATGAAGAACACGAAGAACAGCACCATCGGCGTGCTCAAAGACAGTACGATGATGGCAATCGCGACAATCAGAATGGTGGTGAATGGAACACGGCTGTGCAGATTGAAATCCTTGAAGCTGTAATAACCGATGCTGCTCACCATGAGTGCTCCCGCTCCCACCGTGAGTACATAGGCAGGAATTACCAGCGCCGGGCCCGGGATACCCAGGTCCACACCAAACCAGACTGCGCCCGCAACGATGCCGGCGGCGGCCGGACTCGGCAAACCCTGGAAATAGCGCTTGTCCACCACGCCGGTGCGCACATTGAAGCGTGCCAGCCGCAACGCAGCAGTGATGGCATAGAAGAACGCCCCCAGCCAGCCGACTTTGCCCCACACCGAACCGTAATTAATCATGTCCCTGAAGGCCCACTCATACATCACGAGTGCGGGCGCCAGGCCGAATGACACCATGTCCGAGAGACTGTCGTATTCCTTGCCAAAGGCGCTTTCCGTATGCGTAAGCCGCGCGATGCGGCCATCGAGTCCGTCCATGACCATCGCCACAAATACCGCGATGGCAGCCGGCTGGAAATAGCCTGCTATGGCGGCCACGATTGCATAGAAGCCGGCGAATAGCCCAGCGGTGGTGAACAGATTGGGCAGAAGATAGATGCCGCGACGGCGTGGACCTTCGACGCCGGCATCGTCGGTTTCGCTGACCTGCTCGTCAATACCAATCTCGGTATCAACATCCGGATCAGGATTCATGGGTACCTGCATGTCGTGTCCTCAGGCAGAGGACACTATGATGCCATGACCGGCCGTGTGGAGCGAATCGGTGCGCCCTCAAATCGAGCGCTTGCGGCCCTGCATGCGTTCCCGCAGGGTTTTCCCCACGGTCTCGATGAGCTGGGTGCGCGCCCGGATGCGTTCCACCTTTATGGTGGGCAAACCGGCCTCGATTTCACGGCCCAATTGCTTCGCGAACTGGCCGTTCTGGATTTCCTTCAGAATGTCGGCCATCGCGGTACGCGAAGCCTCGCCGATGACGCGTGGACCGCGGGTGTAATCACCGTACTCGGCGGTGGTGGAGATGGAGTCGCGCATGCCGGCGATGCCGTTGTTGTAAATCATGTCACCCATGAGTTTCACTTCGTGCAGACAAGCGAAGTACGCGACTTCCGGCGCATACCCCGCATCCACCAGGGTATCGAATGCCGCTGCGATCAGATGTGTGAGGCCGCCGCACAACACCGTTTGTTCGGCGAACAGATCCGTTTCGGTTTCCTCGCGAAAACTGGATTCGATGATGCCGGCACGGCCATGGCCCTGCGCCCAGGCATAGGACAAGGCCAGCGCGCGCGCATTGCCGCTGATATCCTGGTGCACAGCCATGAGCGCCGGCACGCCACGATCCGCCAGATACTGCGCACGCACTTGATCGCCTATGCCGTTGGGGGCTACCAGTATCACATCGAGGTCATCGCGTGGAATGATGCGCTGATAATGAATGTTGTAACCGTGAGCAAATATCAATGCGCCGTTTTTTCTGAGCTTCGGCGCCACGATTTCCTCATATACCCGCGGCTGATTCTCATCGGGGATCAACATCACCACAATGTCGGCCTTGGCCACAGCGGCGACCGGCTCTGCTACCTGCAATCCGGCGGTTTCCGCCGCCGCCCGTGAAGCCGAGCCGGCGCGCAAACCGACGCTCACGTTCACGCCGGAATCCTTGAGATTCATGGCCTGCGCCCGCCCCTGTGAGCCGAACCCCAGGACGGCGACACGGCGCGCTCTGATCAGCGAGGGATTGATGCCGGTATCATAAAGAACTGTGGCCATGTAACTCCCCTGTGGCGGCATCACGCTAACCGCAGCCAGCGCC
>JBOIBC010000041.1:0-7901 GCA_050739295.1 Gammaproteobacteria bacterium | reverse complement strand
TGTGCAGCGCACGTACCAACGTGAACCGAGTACTGCTCCGCGCACTGCCCCAGGGCAGCAGCGGCCAGACCAATGCGGCGATGCCGACAATCCATGCGGCCTGGAGCGTGCCAAAGACCAGGATGCTGGCGAATTGCACTACCCGGTCCAACGCGACATAGCCCACGTGCGGCGCCGGGAAACCAAACGCCTTGATCGCAACGCCGAACAGAATGAACCCCGCGAACGCCGAAATGCTGGTGATTTGCAGTCCGAACTTGAGCGACAGATACGCCAGCACCGCCAAGGCGGTCGCGGCCAGCACGCCGGCATACACCAGCGACAGACGCGGCATGATTCTTGTGTTAGTCATAGCTTCCCTGACCTTGCCGCCCAGGTTCGGCAACCCCAGCCTGACACAAAGGCCGGTTAGTTTACAGAATATCGGGCTTCCTGGCGGGAATCTGCATGCTAGACTTGAGGCTTGAGACCCTGGCAATCCGGCCTACATTCGGGCAATACCTTCTATGAAACGCTTCGCTCCCGTGTTTGCGATCATCCTTGTCTTGGTGCTTGCGGCCTGCGCACCGCGAGTGTTCGTGGAGCAAGACAATGCCGCCAGTTTCTCCAACCTGCACACTTTCACCTGGGTCAGTCCGCCCATAGGCCCGGTGGATAACCCAATTCTCGATAGTCAGATACTGGAAGAACGAGTCAAGCGCGCAGTGATCGGCGATCTCACTGCCCGTGGTTATGCCGAGGCTGCTACCGGCCAGTCACCGGATTTCACCGTGACTTATCACACCGTCAGCAAACAGAAACTGGAAAGCAGCGGCTCCAGTTTTTCAGTTGGCTTTGGAGGGTTCTTTCCCTATGGTTACGGCAACGTCGCCGTGCCGGTTGGCAACACCGTGCAGACACGCGAGCAGGGCACGCTGATGCTGGACATCATAGACGGCCGCACCAAGCGGCTGGTATGGCGCGGCTGGACCAAGGATTGGATCAGTCAGGACAACTATTCCGAGAAAGCAGTCAACGAAGACGTGCAGAAAATCCTCGCCAAGTTCCCGCCCACCTGAATGTCTTGAATCACGGCGCGGAATTCTTAAAAAGCTTCAAGGAACTGGATGAGGCGTGGGCAGTGCGGAAAGGTACTGCCTTCCGCGCTTTCAAACGGAGTCTGCCGGTACTCGTGGAACAGCAGGATTACATCCGTCTGGATGCCAGATTGAATCATGCCGAAATAGAAGCGCTGCGCGCCGTCGGGCGCATTTACGTCAACAGTATAAATGTTGTGTTACTTTCACAAGCCGGTGTCAACAAACTGGCTCAACCGTGAACAATCGCTTGATCGCACACGTGGACATGGATGCATTCTACGCGTCCGTGGAACAACACGACCAGCCTCACCTCAAGGACCAGCCGGTGATTGTCGGCGGCCCCAGCCATCGTGGTGTAGTGTGCGCCGCGAGTTACGAAGCGCGCAAGTTCGGTGTGCGTTCCGCCATGCCGATGTATGAAGCGCACCGCCGCTGTCCGGATGGCGTGTATCTGCCGGTACGCATGCACCGCTACCAGGAAATTTCGTCACAGGTTTTCCGCTGTTTCGCGGATTTCACTCCGGTCATTGAAGGTTTGTCGCTGGATGAAGCCTTTCTGGATTTGACCGGTGCTCCCGCGTGTGATGATCCCGTGATGCTCGGCCAGAAGATCAAACAATCCATCCGTACCCGCACCGGCCTCATCGCGTCCGTGGGTCTCGGCCCCAACAAACTCATCGCCAAGATTGCGTCCGAGCGCAGCAAACCGGACGGTTTGCTGCACATCCCCGCGGAGCAAATACGTGAAATGCTCGATCCGCTGCCGGTCACGGTATTGTGGGGCATCGGCCCGCGCACCGCTGCGCACCTGGGACAAGCCGGCATCCGTACGGTGCAGGAATTACGGCTCGCGCCCGAGCCCCTGATCAACGCGCTGTTCGGCAATCAGTCACGGTTTTTCCGGGCGCTCGCTGAAGGACGGGATGAGCGCGCCGTCTGTGCGGATGCCGGCGAACGCTCCGTGAGCCACGAAACCACGTTTGAACACGACTTGATCAACGCGGATGCACTGGTGGGCGAGTTGCGCCCCCTCACGGAAGGCTTGTGCGCAAACCTGCGCCGCCATGAACTCCTGCCTCATACTTTGGTGCTCAAGCTGCGTACTGTGGATTTCCACCGTCACTCCCGGCAACGGCGTTTCGCGCCTCCGGACAATGGCTTTGCCGTGCTCTGGCCCCTGGCCGAAACGTTATTGCGCGACTGGTTGCGGGACCACCCTGGCCGGCCGCTCAGGCTCATCGGTGTGGGCGCACGGGATTTCGCCGGCACCGATCAGCTTGCCCTGTTCGAGGAAGACCTGAATCGCGGCCGGCGCCTGGATGCGGCGGCCGACGCGGTGCGCGAACGCTTCGGCGACGAAGCCCTGTCACGCGGCATGCCATCAGCCACGGAATAAGGCATCATTGCTGCCATGTACGCAAGTTATTTCGGACTAAACGAAAATCCATTTTCCATCACGCCGGACCCACGTTACCTGTTCCTCTCGGGCCGGCATACAGAAGCGCTCGCACATCTTTTATACGGCGTCACCGAAAGCGGCGGCTTCATCCAGTTGACCGGCGAAGTCGGCACCGGCAAGACCACGCTGATCCGCAGTCTGCTGGAAAAACTGCCGGACACCGTGGATGCAGCGCTCATCATCAATCCGCGTGTCAGCATCCCGGAATTCCTGCGCAGTATTTGTCATGAACTGCATATTGCCTGCACGCCGCAACAAAGTCCGCAGGAGCTCATTGATGCGCTCAATACGCGCCTGCTGGATGCCCACGCCAAAGGCCGACGCGTGGTGCTCATCATTGACGAAGCCCAGGCCCTGAGCGGCGAGGTACTGGAACAGGTGAGGTTGCTGACGAATCTCGAAACCAGCCGGCAGAAACTCTTGCAGATCATCCTGGTGGGCCAGCCGGAATTGCGCGAGCTGCTGGCGCGCCAGAACTTGCGTCAATTAAATCAGCGTATCACCGGCCGCTATCACCTGGAACCACTCTCGCCGAAAGAGACCCGTGCCTATGTGCACCATCGCCTGAACGTGGCGGGCGCCATCGCACCGATCTTCACCGGCTCGGGTCTGCGCGCGGTACAGCGCGTCACGACCGGCATCCCGCGGCTCATCAACATCATCTGCGACCGCGCGCTGCTGGGTGCGTTCACCCGGGAGTTGCGGCAAGTGGATGCGGGCCTGGTGCGCCACGCGGCACGTGAAGTACTGGACAACAAATCAACCGCCGTCAATCGCAAGGCTTTGGCCTGGCTCGGTGTCTGCGCCGTGGTCCTGTTGTCGGTGGTAACCGTGCTGGCCGCCACCGGGCACTTGGGCGCTGTAACCGCGGACAAACAACCCGCGCCGCTGACAAAAACCATTCCGGTGATTGCCAAGCCACCGGCGGTTGTCACCGCACAGAGCTGGCTGACAGATCCCGTGCATCCCACGGACACCGACACCGCGTTCAGTACACTGTTTTCGGTGTGGGGCGCGCATTACACCCCCGGCAGCACCGGTAGCGGTTGTCAGGAAGCCGCGCAAGCCGAACTGCGCTGTCTGTACCGCAAGGGTACCTGGAATAACCTGCGCAGTTTTGACCGGCCCGCCATCATCACGCTCACCGGCGCGCACGGGATATTGCATCAAGTGGTCGTGACAAAACTCGATGCCGATCAGGTCACGCTGCAAGCGGGCAGTGCTAAGATGAGTTTCTCCATCAGCGAACTGGATCCGCTGTGGTACGGCGATTACCTGTTGCTGTGGAAACCCAATCCCGATGCACCCGCGCCACTCACGCCAGGCATGGTCGGCACGGCGGTGAGCTGGCTGCGGACACAACTGGCGAACTTGCAAAACACGCCGGATACCGGCAGCAGCACTTATGACGCCAGCCTGGTAGCGGCGGTAAAACAATTCCAGGCCGCGCAACATTTGAAAGTGGACGGCATCGCCGGCGAGGAAACCCTGATCCATCTCAACACGGTCCTGGACGCGCCCGGCACGCCCACGCTTGTACCGGCAGGAACCTGAGCATGTCGCTCATTCTGGACGCGCTGCGCAAATCGGAACGCACCCGTCAGCAGACCCTCACGGGACGAGTGATCGCCGCCGATGCGCCGCCATCGCGCGCGCACGTTCCGGTTCCCTGGACCGCGCTCATTGGCATCCTGCTCATCGTCAACGTGATTGTTCTGGCGATCATTTTCTGGCGCAGCCACAGCCAGGCAGTGGTGCCCACTTCACCCGAGACCCGCACGGTTACGAGCGCGCCGGCTGCCACGCAATCCGTGCCTGCTTACCATCCGGAAGTACGCTCGCTGGCGGCAGAAGCGGCCACGATAAACAAACTGCCCGCATCCCCTGCAAATGCAGTCTTTGCAGCACCTGCCGCGTCACCGGCAAAAGCCGCATCAACAAACACCGCATCTCCCGTAACAACCACGACACCGGCCGCGCTGGCGATTGTGCCCGCAACCGGCGCAGACCTGTCCGGCGAAAATGCACCGCCGTTGGACACACTGCCCCTGGCTTTCCAGCAATCCCTGCCGCCGCTGCATCTCGACGTGCACAGCTATGCACAGAATCCCGCCGATCGCTTCGTAATCATCAACATGCAGCATTACCAGAAAGGCGACACGCTCAAGGAAGGTCCGAAGGTGATCCGGATCGTACCGGAAGGCGTCATCCTGGAATACAACGGCCAGCAGTTCATGCTACCAAGGACTTGATCAATAACGTCAGAATTATTTTGTGAAGGCGGGGATTATTCGAGGTGCACTTAACCGAATGTTGCCGCACTCGCGGCATTCCAAGGTTTCATGTACAACACCGGCGCACGGCCTTCGAGCAGGTCGCCCGGCGCCAGATACGGATATAGTTCGTGGTAGGTTCTGATCTCGGTAAGTGACACGCGGCGGTTGAGCACGTCTGGTGTGAGCTCACCCGGATTCTTCAAACCCGCTGCGGCCAACACCCACATGAAATGCCGGATGGTGTTTTTGTGATAATTGGCCACGCGTTCGGCCTTGTCTTTTACCACCAGTCCCTGCACGCGCCAAGGATCCTGCGTCGTGACACCGGTCGGACAGGTATTGGTGTGGCAGCGGCGCGCCTGGATACAACCGAGCGCGAACATCATGCCGCGCGCCGAGTTGCACATGTCCGCGCCCATGGCGATCTTGGCAGCCACATCAAAGCCACTCACGATCTTGCCGCTCGCCATGACGCGGATCTCTTTTCGCAAACCCGCGCCCACCAATGTGTTGTGTGCAAAGATCAGCGCGTCCACCAGCGGCGTACCCATGAAGTCGGACAATTCCTGGGGCGCAGCGCCGGTGCCACCCTCACCACCGTCTACGGTAATGAAATCCACGAGAATCCCGGTCTCAAGCATGGCCTTTACGATGCCCATGAATTGATCCTGGCGGCCGATACAGAGTTTGAAGCCTACCGGTTTGCCGCCGGAAAGTTCGCGCAACTGCTGCACCCATTCCAGCATTTCACGCGGCGTGGAAAACGCGCTGTGATACGGCGGTGAGTCCACGTCGTGTCCCATGGGCACACCGCGTGCCGTGGCGATTTCACGCGTCAGTTTAGCCGCCGGCAGGATGCCGCCGCCGCCCGGCTTTGCGCCCTGCGACAGTTTGATGGCCACCATCTTCACGTTGTCGAGCGTCACGCGCTCCTTGTATTGCACCGGGTCGAACTTGCCGTCTTTGGCGCGGCAACCAAAATAACCGGTGCCCAGTTCCCAGATCAGATCGCCGCCGGGTTTGAGGTGATATTGGCTGATGCCGCCCTCGCCGGTATCGTGCGCGAAACCGCCGAGCTTCGCGCCGGCATTCAAGGCCTCGATCGCGTTGCTCGACAGCGCGCCGAAACTCATGGCGGAGATGTTGAAGTGCGACGCTAGGTACGGCTTCGCGCACTGGCTGCCACCGACCTTGACGCGTGGTTCATCTTTTTGCGGCCACAGCGCGGTGATGGAATGGTTGATCCACTCATAACCGCTGCGGTACACGTTCTCGATGGTGCCGAAAGGATGCACCAGGCCTTCATTCTTGGCGCGCTTGTATACCATTTCACGCTGCTCGCGCGCGAACGGCAAGCCCTCCATGTCGCCTTCGATGAAGTACTGACGGATCTGGGTGTGGATATCCTCGAAGGCAAAGCGCAAATGGCCGAAGATCGGATAGTTGCGCAGGATGGTATGGTGCGTCTGACTGAGATCGTAGACCGCCAGCAGTGCCAACAAACCACCAATGATAAACGCCCACCAGAACGGATGCCAAAATGCGCCGATGATGGCGATCGCGATGAGCATGATCAGAAGCGCGATGACGGTGTTTCTTTTTTCCATATCACCTTCTTTTACTTTAAATCACATGCGTGTCGCGAGTTTGCAATCGCCGGCTCGCGCAACAGCTAAGTTGAAACTAGCCGCATTATACGGCCACAACCCGTAAATCCGGGCGGGACAGTCCCTTCCGTGCCGACGCCACGCCCGTCGAGTACACTGATACCCTTCGCCATTACAGCGCATCCTTGCTCCGGGCATGAACATACTCATCGTTGACCATTCCAAGGTGTTCCGCACCGTGCTGCACAAGATGGTGGCGAATCTCGGGCATCACCCCATCTCCGTGCCTACCGCTGAAGATGCCATGGACATGCTGCACAAGGAATCGGTCGGGATGGTGTGCGCGGCACTGACATTGCCCGGCATGGATGGCATCACCTTGTGTCAGCAAGTGCGCACCCTGCCTCAATACCTGAAAACACCGTACATACTGCTGACCTCAACCGGGGATCAACGTCTGCGCCATGAAGCTTTCGAAGCCGGCGTCACCGAAATCCAGGAACGCACCGATGCCAGGGAACTTACGGACCGGCTGAGCCGTTTCTTTCAGGATGAGCCGCAGGAAATCCGTGGACGGGTACTCTATATAGAAGACAGCCAGGTGGCTTCGCATATCATGATCAAGCTGCTTGACCAGATGAACCTGCATGTGGATCACTACCGCATGGCCGACGAAGCACTGGAGGCATTTCAACGGGATGATTATGACCTCATCATCAGCGACATTCTGCTGGAAGGCTCCATCAGCGGCGTGGGTCTGGTGAACCGGGTGCGCAATCTCCCTACCTCCAAGCGACGCGTGCCCATACTGGCGCTTTCCGGCATGGACGATCCATCGCGCCGCATCGAGCTGTTCCGTCTGGGGGTCAACGATTACGCCACCAAACCACCGCTGGAGGAGGAAGTGCGCGCGCGGGTGCGCAATCTCATCATCAACAAGCAATTGCTGGATCAGGTGGAAAAGCAATCCCACCAGTTATATCAACTGGCCATGAAGGACCAGCTTACCGGGCTCTACAATCGCAATTCACTGCGGGAATTCGCACCCAAGTATTTCAGCAATGCCCTGCGCTACGATTACCCCTTGAGTCTGCTGGTGATTGATCTGGATCATTTCAAGGACATCAATGACAGTCACGGTCATCTTGTCGGTGACAAGGTGTTGGCAAAAACCGGCGAGATGCTGCGTTCCGCCTGTCGTGAGGGTGATATGGCGGCGCGTGTGGGCGGCGAGGAATTCGTCGTGCTTTTGAATCACTGCGAAGCGGAGGACGCGACTCGGCGCGCCGAGGACATCTGCAAGGCGGTCGCGGATCTGCGGCCCGAAGGCGTGCAGGTCAGCGCCAGCATCGGCGTCGCCGCCCGGCCACTTGGACGCCCGGTGAAATTCGAGGAACTGTTCAAACTCGCGGACCATGCCATGTACGAGGCCAAGAAACTGGGGCGCAACCGCGTGGCGTACGTGCCCTACGTCTAATCA
>JBOIBC010000040.1:0-7955 GCA_050739295.1 Gammaproteobacteria bacterium | reverse complement strand
GATCAAGTGTGCGGAGTCTTATAGCAGCGAGGTCCTTGATGAGCTGTGGCTATTGATCGCGGCATCAGTCCCGCAGTTGGGCGCAGTTTGTTCGACGTTTATTCTTCCCATCGCATTGAATCTTGATGATCTCAATAACAAGACAGATGGGATACTACGTGGCTCGCCGTTTAAAAAGGCTTATCTTCACGTGATCATGGGGCAGTGTCTGTATGAATGGTCTTCTTCTGAAGAATGGCAGATGTTGCGGGCTCCTGAAGAAGATCATCAGGGTTTTGATACGTTGATGGCTCTTAAACAACTTTGAACTGCCCGAAACGGTTGAAATAGAAAGCTGTTTGCTGTCTCAATTCAATAGGGCCTCGGGATGTCTGGTTGCAACCCGCAGCAGCGCGTAAGCAGGTCCAGTCGGCTTACGGCGACCCTGTTCCCAATCTTGCAAGGTACGCAGGCTTACGCCCAAGAGGGCCGCAAAAGCGGATTGCGATAAGCCCATGCGCTCGCGGATCGTGTATACGCCATCCGGCACTTTGACGTTGCGTTTCTTACCCTTGCCTACCTTGATGGCACGAATGCCTTCGAGGATTTCCTGTCCGATGTCACGTTTCTGACTCATGATCCAATTTCCTCTTTCAATTTCTTCAAAATGTAGCGTGGAATGTTGACAGCCTCATTCTTGGCATAAAGGGTGAGCAGCCAGATTTCACCTGCGTTATTCTTCCAAAGGGTGTTTCGATGATGACCATGCGACGTCCTTGTCATCGGTGAAGGTGACTATACGGCAGAACCGTATAGTATGTCAAGATGCTTATATTCGGGTGAGCAGAGCATCCATCCAAGCAGTCGGTAGCACGCAACGCAGAAAAGCCAGAACATAAGCGGGAACGGTGACGTAATAGCGTGCTTTCGGATTCCTGCTTTCCAGTGCTAGCGCGATTTTCTTGGCGACTGCTTCAGGCGGCACAGTAAACGGTGTGTTGTCCTTCTTTTCACCAGTCTGGGCCTTGAGCCGCGCATAACTCTTCTGGTGCGGACTTGAAGTCGCATCCACGTATTCATCGAAGTTAGCGAGAGAGTTGTCACGGAAGCTACTTTTCACCGGACCTGGACATATCAAGCTCACCTTTATATCCGTGCCCTGCAGTTCCAAACGTAAGGTGTCGGTAATCCCTTCGAGGGCGAATTTGCTGGCGTTGTAAGCGCCGCGCCAGGGCATGGCGACACGGCCGAGAATGGAACTGATCATCACGATGCGCCCGTGACCCTGGCGGCGCATGAAGGGTAATACCGCATTGGTTAGTTCCAAGGTGCCGAAGAAATTGGTATCAAATTGACGCTGCAGGATTTCTCGGCTCAGATCTTCGACAGCACCGGGGATGGCGATGCCGCCATTGTTTACCAGTGCATCCAACCTGCCGCCGGTGAGCGTCAAGGTTTCATTGAGTGCGGTTTCAATAGACGCAGGATTAGTGATATTCAGCCGTATCACTTTCAATCCCATGCCTTTGAGTCGTTCCAGGTCTTCCGCTTTGCGGACGCTGGCGATGACGTCCCAGCCGCGTGCTCTCAATGTTTGTGCGGTCGCAAGGCCGATGCCGCTGGAACAGCCACTAATAAGGACTGTCTTGGTCGTATGAATGTTTGTGCTCATGTATAAACTAAACCGTTAATTTCGTTACCTGGGTTTCGATACATTTTCCCCTCTCCCCTTGCGGGAGAGGAAAGGGTGAGGGGTAAAAGTTAATATCTACGAATTTCTTCCAGGACTGCCTGAGTGTGGGTCAGCACATCATTATTCCAGAATCGTAATACCGTAAATCCCTCTGAATGCAGCCAACGGCTTCTTGATTCATCTTTATCCTGATGTGTCATATGTTGACCGCCATCCACCTCTATGACAAGACTAGATTCAAAACAGGCAAAATCCACGATGTAATTTCCGATGGGCACTTGGCGGCGAAATTTTCGTCCATCCAGTCGGCGATTGCGTAGGTGCTTCCAAAGTAAATGTTCAGCGTCAGTCTGGTGAATACGCAGAAATTTTGTGAATCCTTTCACTGTTAATCTCCATCTTTCCCCTCACCCCAGCCCTCTCCCACAGGGGGAGAGGGAGGGCAAGATATTCTGTCAGATACTCCAAGTATGACGGGCAGTGCCAGTTAGCTCAATTTAGAGCAAACGCAGGCGGAGCCGGTTGTTCGGCCGCTTTCTTTTGCTTTTCTTCCGCTTCCCGCTGCTGCAAGGTCCAGAGTTGCGCGTATAGACCACCGACGCGCAACAGTTCGCGATGCGTACCGCGTTCCACGATCGCACCCTTGTCCAGCACCACAATCTCGTCGGCATCCACGATGGTGGAAAGGCGGTGCGCGATCACCAGGCTGGTGCGGTGCTCCGCTAGTTGACGCATGGCCGCGAGTATCGCCTGTTCGGCGTTGGAGTCCAGGCTGGAAGTGGCTTCGTCGAAAACCAGGATCGGTGGGTTTTTGAGCATGGCGCGGGCGATTGCGACGCGCTGTTTCTCGCCGCCCGAGAGTTTCAGACCGCGCTCACCCACCATGGTCTCGTAAGCCTGCGGCAGCGAATCTATGAACTGTTTGAGGTTGGCCATGGCGGCGGCCTGTTCGATGTCTGAGCGGTTTGAGTCGGGCCGGCCGTAGGCGATGTTGTAATAAATGCTGTCGTTGAACAGCACCGTATCCTGCGGCACGATGCCGATGTTGCGCCGCAAACTGTCGCGGGTCACGTCGCGGATATCCTGGCCGTCAATCAGGATGCGGCCGTCACTGGCGTCATAGAAACGGAACATCAAGCGCGCCAGCGTGGATTTGCCGGCGCCGCTTGGGCCCACCACGGCGACCTTATTGCCGGCCGGCACGGTGAAGCTCACGCCGTGCAGGATTTCCCGCTCCTTGCTGTAACCGAAGCGTACATTCTCAAAACGGATTTCGCCTTGGTTCACTTTGAGCACCGGCGCGCCCGGCTTGTCGGCTACCTGGGTATTGCGATCCAGCAGCGCGAACATGCGTTCCATATCCACGATGGAACGCTTCATTTCCCTATACACGAATCCCAGGAAATTGAGCGGCATGAACAACTGCACCATGTAGGCGTTGACCATGACAAAATCGCCGAGCGTCATGCGACCGTGAACGACTTCGTAACCTGCAAGCAGCATCATGGCTGTGACGCCGAGCGCGATGATGAGTGCCTGCCCACTATTCAAAGTGGAAAGGGAATACTGGGTCTTGAGCGCTTCCTTTTCCCAAACGGACATTTCCTTGTCGTAACGCTGCGCCTCGAAATCTTCGTTGGTGAAATATTTCACCGTCTCGTAGTTGAGCAGGCTGTCCACGGCGCGGGTGTTGGCTCTGGAATCCTGCTCGTTCATGCGCCGCACATGCTGCATGCGCCATTCGGTGACGGCGATGGAGAATGCAATATAAATTACAACGGCGGCGATAATGACTACGGCAAACCAGACGGAGAAATTCCACAGGAAGATACCGAGCACTAGGCCGATCTCCAGTAAGGTCGGCAGGATGTTGAACAGCATGAAGCTCAGCACAAAGCTGATGCCGCGGGTGCCGCGCTCGATGTCGCGTGACAGGCCACCGGTCTGGCGCTCAAGATGGAAGGCAAGATCCAGATCGTGCAGATGCCGGAACACGCGCAGGGCGATGCGGCGCACGGCGCGCAAGGCGGCGAATTCGAATACCAGGTCACGTAACTCGCCGAACAGGATGCTGGCGAAGCGCAACGCGCCGTAGCCGATGAGCAGCGCGAGCGGCAGCACCAGCGCCGCGTGATGCACCGGGTTGAGATCGTCCACCAGATGTTTGAGGGCGACCGGGATCAGCACGGTTGCGATCTTGGCGAATACCAGGAACGCGAGTGCCAGCATGGCACGGCCGCGGAACTCCCAGATGAAGGGCAGGAGCGAGCGGAGTGTATGGCTGGTTTTGAGGGCTGAGGGCATGGATTACCTGAAGATGTGGCCGGCAAGGCTATAATGACACGCGTCTGCCGCTCCGGGTGAAAGGGCTTGAGACCCGGCGGCCAGACCCCATACATTGGGCAGTCAAGGGGGATTTCAACGGTGAGTAACCATGCCTATATATGAGTATGAGTGCAAAGCCTGTGGCCATCATCTGGAAGCGCTGCAGAAAGTCAGCGAGGCGCCGCTGCGGAAATGTCCGAAATGCGGCAAACCGGCGCTGAGCAAGCTCGTTTCGGCGGCCGGTTTCCGGCTGAAGGGCAGCGGCTGGTACGAGACGGATTTCAAATCCGGCAAGAAGCATAATCTGGTGGACAGCGGCGACAAGCCGGCCAAAGAGAGCAAGGAAAAGAAGCCGGCAGAAACCGCCACGGCATCCAAGGGCGACAAGCCCAAGAGTGACAAGAAGCCCGAATCCAAGAAAGCGGCCTCGACCGCGTCTTCCTGAGTTACGCGCATGGCCGACGATCCTCTCATCAAGCGCCCGCACAAGAGCATTCTGCGCCGTTACCTGATTACCGGGCTGCTGGCGTGGGTGCCTCTCGGTGTCACGATTTTCATCATCAAGTTTTTTGGCAGCTATCTATCCGGCTTGGTGAGCTTGTTGCCTGCCGCCTGGCAGCCAGATCACCTGATCGGTTTTCACATTCCCGGGCTTAGCGCCATCATCGGCATCATCGTTGTACTGGTAGTGCTGTTTTTCACGGGTTTCATCGCCAGCAATTTCTTCGGCCGCTACCTGCTCAGCCTTGGCGACGACTTGCTGGAGCACATACCTCTGGTGCGCTCCATCTATTCCACCGCCAAGCAGATTTCGGACACCATGTTTTCCAAGAAGGGAAAGGCGTTTCGCAAGGTGGTGATGATCCGCTATCCTCAGAAGGACACCTGGAGTCTGGCATTTCTCACCAGCGATTCCCTGGGCGAATTGAACGTGAAAGCACCACGCCCCTTGATCAGCGTATTCATTCCCACCACTCCGAATCCCACCTCTGGTTTCCTGATTTTGGTGCCGCCGGAAGACGTGATCGAACTGGATATGTCGGTGGACGAGGCCTTCAAGATGATTGTCTCGCTGGGCGTCATCGTGCCGCCCTATCCACGTATTCCATCGGGGAAAACCGTTCCTGGTATTGCGCGCGGGAAGCGCGACCCGTAAGATTCCGCGGCCAAAAACGGATTTTTTGTCCTCTGGCGGCGTTGCAAGCCAGTAAACTTTGCTGATGGCATCACTGAAACCCCTCTCCCTCCGGGAGAGGGTGCCCCGCAGGGGTGGGTGAGGGTACGGAGAATTTTGGCCTGTACAGTTTTATCGCACCCTCACCCCAGCCCCTCTCCCGAAGGGAGAGGGGAATAAGTGAATTTTTAGATTACTACTTCGGAATATTTCATGCGTACCCACTACTGCGGGCAGGTCAACGAATCACTGCTGGACAGGGAAATCCACTTGGCCGGCTGGGTACACCGGCGCCGCGATCACGGCGGCGTGATCTTTGTTGACCTGCGCGACCGCGAGGGTCTGGTTCAAGTCGTGTTCGATCCGGATCGTGCCGCCATGTTTGCCGAAGCAGAGCACTTGCGCAACGAATTTGTTGTGAGTGTCAAAGGCAAGGTGCGGCACCGTCCCCAGGGCACGGAAAATCCGAACCTGCCCAGCGGCAAGGTGGAAGTGCTGGCGCTGGAGATGCAGATACTCAATCGCGCTGAGACTCCGCCCTTCATGCTGGATGAAGAGGATGTGAATGAGGAGCGCCGCCTCCAGTATCGCTACATAGATTTGCGCCGCCCGGTGATGCAGCAGCGTCTGCGCCTGCGCCATCGCATCATCAGCGCCTTGCGGCGCTACCTGGATGACAAGGGTTTCGTTGATGTGGAAACTCCGATCCTGACCAAGCCCACGCCGGAAGGCGCGCGCGATTACCTGGTGCCGAGCCGGACACATCCAGGCAAGTTTTTTGCTTTGCCGCAATCGCCGCAGCTCTTCAAGCAATTACTGATGATGTCGGGCTTCGACCGCTACTATCAGATCGCACGCTGTTTCCGCGACGAAGATCTGCGCGCCGACCGCCAGCCGGAATTCACCCAGCTCGACATCGAGACCTCGTTCCTGGATGAAAGCCAGGTCATGGACATCACGGAAGGCATGATCCGGCTCACCTTCAAGGAAGTGCTGGGCGTCGATTTGGTGAAGCCGTTCCCACGCATCCCCTACGACGAAGCCATGCGCTGTTACGGCTCCGATAAACCGGACCTGCGCATCCCATTGGAACTGGTGGACGTGGCGGATCTGGTGAAGGATTGCGAATTCAAGGTGTTTGCCGGTCCAGCCAGCGCCAAGGACGGCCGTGTCGCCGCCTTGCGTCTGCCCAAGGGCGGCGAGATGGCCCGCAGTGAGATAGACGATTGCACCACCTTCGTGGCGCGTTACGGCGCCAAGGGCCTTGCCTATATAAAGGTGAACGATATCGCCAAGGGCCGCGAAGGGCTGCAGTCACCCATCATCAAGTTCCTGTCAGACGACGCATTGCACGGCATCCTCAAGCGCTGCGGCGCTGCCAACAACGACGTGATCTTTTTCGGCGCCGACAAGGCCCGGATCGTCAACGATGCGCTGGGCGCCTTGCGCCTGAAACTGGGCCAGGATCGCGGAATGGTGAAAGGCGAATGGGCGCCGCTATGGGTGGTGGAATTCCCCATGTTCGAGTGGGACGAGAAGGACAAGCGCTGGATTTTCCTGCACCATCCGTTCACCTCGCCCAAGGTCACAGATGTGTCCGCGATGGAGAAGGATCCGGGCGGCATTCGCTCGCGCGCCTACGACTTGGTGCTGAACGGCACCGAGCTGGGCGGCGGCTCCATCCGTATCCACAACCAGGACATGCAGTCCGCGGTGTTTCGCATGCTCGGCATTTCAGATGAGCAGGCGCGCAAGAAATTCGGTTTCCTGCTGGATGCGCTCAAGTCCGGTTGCCCGCCCCACGGCGGCATCGCTTTAGGCATGGATCGGCTGGTGATGCACATGGCCGGCGCACCCAACATCCGTGAAGTCATCGCCTTCCCCAAGACCCAGACTGCCTGGGATCCGCTCACCGACGCACCCGCGGATGTGAGCGATGCAGAACTCAAGGAATTACACATCCGTCTACATCTGCCGCCGCAACAAAAGAGTGATTGAAACTCTCTGTCCCCTCGCCCCTTGCGGGAGAGGGAAGGGTGAGGGGTAGTCGGAATAATGAAAAATTTTCTAGCGGCAATTCACCATATAACGGTCGCTCTTGGTAGTGGGGGTTGCGCTACCATCATTGCTGGCTTATGGCGTGGGATTTATAACCGGACCAACGAGTCCGTATATTCGATAGTTAGGCATCAATATGGCGGCTGACCCTGGTGTCTTTATCATCGCGGTGTGCCTGTTACTGGTTGGTTTCGCGGTAGTAGCCGGCTTAGCTTTCATAACAATCAGAGCGGGCATTCCATTCACGGCGGCGACAATCGTCGCAATTATAGTTGGCATCGCTGTTTGCGCTGCGCTCGAGGAGTTGGGCTACTTAATTCTACGGCCAGTGGTTCGTGCGCACTTGATCTTGGTTCCAAGTGCTCTTTCTCTGGCAACATTCGTCGCACTTATAAGCGTATACGCTAGACGGTTTCGACCAGAAAAGGTAAGTGTGAGAATCGCGATAGTCATAGGCATGCTGTGCGTACTTGTGGGAGGGTTTTTTGTTCTTATCTACGTTGGGTGCCTGTACGGGGAGTGCATCAACTTATGATTGAAGCCATGTCTAACATCGCATTCAACCTCGACGTGCAAAAGCAACAATCTGCTTTGCTTTTGCACTCAAGTTGATGCGTGCGTTACCAGCCTTCCCAAAAGCAGCAGTTCGTCACCGTCGGTAAAGTGTCGTTAGCAGCTGTTCTGTAGATACATCACATGTGGTCAAATCTGGAAATTGAATTGCAC
>JBOIBC010000039.1:0-8086 GCA_050739295.1 Gammaproteobacteria bacterium | reverse complement strand
CAGTTGATCCATCGTACGCGGCTCTGCATGACAAACCGGCTTTTCAGAAACTGGTCAAGAAATACAAACTAAAAATTTAGAGCAATCGTCGTCGCTTCTGCTTTGAGAAATCTACGGGACAATATTGCGAATATAGATATTCGCCGCCACTTTATTACCAATTCGCCATTCAGTATTCCCCGTCAGATCTCCCGCTTTTGGCATGGGTGTGCCGCTCTTTGAAATCCGCGCGATGATATTCACTTTGGAATAATCCGACAGCTTGCGACCGGCCAGCATGGAATCCGCATCGCTGAGTGTTATATCCAGTGGCAAATCACGTACCTGAAAACGCCGCACCGCCAGCGGCGGGCCACCGCTTTGCCCCACGGGTTCGGCGAAGACGAATAGGGCCTCATCCGGTGAAACCTTGTCGCGCAAACTTGGAGCCAGCGTTACGTGAACGCTGACGCTTGCTGTCACGGCAAATGTTCTCGATTCACTTGCCGGTGTAATCGTGCCGCCCGCCTCCACGATGGATTTTTCGATAATCGCACGGTACTCAGGCGGTGGATCCTGTGCCAGCAATGCCTGCCAGCGTGACACCGCGAGGATTTTGTCGCCGCGCTCCAGCGCGCCCAAACCGCCGTACCAGAGCGCCTGGGGATTGCGTGGGTCCAGTTGCAGAGCTTTTTCGAAGGCCGGCGCGGCCTTGCTCATGAAATCATCCGGGTCAGCCAGGGCAACCGCTTCGCCGTAACCGGCCAGCACTTCCGCATTACCATCGGAGGATAGTGCACGCGCACGGCTATAGGCATCCGCGGCGTCCGCATACCGTCCCATGAGAAGATAGGCATGACCGAGCATCTCCCAGCCCTGCAGATCGTTCTGGTCCGTGGTATTGAGCCGGTGGGCCAGTTGCACCACCATCTGTTCCACTGAGTACACGCTGGCTTGCTTGATACCCTCCACGCCGACACGCCAACTACCCAGTTGCCAGTACAGCGCTCCGGTAACCACGACCATAAGCAGTGCAATGGCGCCTGCAAAAATTCGATTGCCGCGTGCCTGTGCGATACGCTCGCGGGCAACCTGGGTATCACGCAAACTCGCATCCAGATCGGTATCCAGATCACGGCGCGCGGCAGCGTAATCTTCCTGCGCCAAACGACCCACTAAGAGATCGCGATCCAGCTCTTCCACGCGCGCTGCATGCACGGCGCGGTTTGCAGCGTCGGTGGACGGCCGCTGTCTGGCACGTACGCGCCACAGTGGCACTGCCACGCAGGCCGCCGCGGCCAACACCATCAGGGCCGCCACCAGGATAAAACTCACAGCCCCCTTTCCTCCGCTCCATCCATACGCGCACGTCGGCGCAAGATGTAAACCAGCGCGATCAATGCAACCAGCAATAAAACGAACGGACCGGCCCACAGCAGCCAGGTATTTGGCTGCACGGGTGGTTTGTAAATCACGAAATCACCGTAACGCTTCACCATGAAAGCCTTGATTTCCCCGTCACTTTTACCTCCGGCAACCATGCTGTGCACCTGACGGCGGAAATCCGCGGCCAGGTCCGCATCCGAATTCGCGATGCTCTCATCGAAACACACCAGGCAGCGGAAATCATGGATCAGGTTTTCGTATCGCTGCTGTAACTGTGGATTGGTGAAGGCAGCTTCACTGTCTATGGCATACGCCGGGGATAGCCACAGGCAGGACAAAGCCGGCACGGCGAGGAACAGGAATAACGGATGTTTCATGTGCCTTCGCGGCGCAAGGCCTCGATGCGCGGCAGCAGATCATTCTGAATCACGTCGGACGTGAGCGGGCCGATGTACTTGTAGCGGATGATGCCATGCTGATCTATGAGAAACGTTTCCGGTGCCCCGTACACTCCCCAGTTGATGGCCACGTTGCCGGTGGCGTCAAATGCCACCGCAGCATAGGGATTGCCTTTCTGCGCAAGCCAGTCGAGAGCGCTCCCGCGTTCATCCTTGTAATCCAGTCCGTAAATGGGAATCACGTTCTGTTTCGCGAACTGCACCAACGTTTGCTGTTCGTCGCGGCAGGCTACACACCAGGTAGCCCAGACATTCAACAAAGATACCTTGCCGAGAAATTCATTCTGGGTGAAGTTTTGCTGTGCATTATCCAAACGCGGCAGACTGAATACCGGCACAGATTTGCCGATCAACGGTGAAGGCAGGATGCGAGGATTCAGATACAGGCCGCGCCAAAATACTGCCACCAAGACAGCCAGCACTACAATCGGGATCAAAAACAGGAGCGAGCGCTTCATCAGGGGTTTTCCGTCCCGGCCTTGCCGCCCTCTTCCACCGGCGTGATACCCGGATCAAATACCTGGCTCTTCCACTGCAGGGGCCGGCGGTAACGGCGGTCGGATACCGCCAAAAAGCCCCCCAGCATCATCATCAGACCACCCAGCCAGATGAATCGGACCAGCGGTCTGTATTGGAAGCGCACGCTCCAGCTATCCTTGCCGAGTGGATTTCCCAGCGCCACGTAGAGATCGCGGAACAATCCCGGATTGATGGCGGCTTCCGTGGTCACAGTATTGGAAAACTGGCGCTTTTCCGGATGCATGGTGTCCAGTTGCTTGCCGTCGTGGTTGACCAAGAATGTGCCCTGCACTGCCTGATAATTCGGGCCTTGCACATTCTTGACGCCCTCGAACGTGAACTGGTAACCGTGCACTGCGACAGTCGAACCAGGCCGCACTACCAAGTCCTGCGCCACACTCAGGGTGCTGGTGACCGTGACGCCCAGGATCAACAGACCCGCGCCGAAATGCGCCACACTCATGCCCAATACCGAGCGCGGCATGGACAAACGCTGGCCTTTCCAGCGCTGCCGCAGACGTGCAAACGGTTCCTGAAGCGCGGTGAAGAGGGTCCAGGCCGCGAGAATAATGCCAGCAGCTGCGATCATATCGTTTTGCGCATGGACGATGAGGATCACCGCCACCCCGCTTGCCAGTGCCAGGATGACAAGCAGCCGCAATTTTCGTCCGGTATCCGCGATGCTGCCGTGCTTCCAGCGCACGTACGGACCGATGCCGATGGCGATGAAGAAAGGAATGAGGAGCGGGATGAACACCGCGTCAAAGTACGGCGGCCCCACGGACAGGCGGCCCAGATTGAGTGCATCCAGCACCAGCGGATACAAGGTGCCCAACAAAACCGCTGCAGCGGCCACCACCAGGAATATGTTGTTGATGAGCAGCAGGGTTTCGCGCGAAAACGGTTTGAAGCCGCCACCGCGCGCCAGTGTGGGTGAGCGCCAGGCATACAACGCCAAGGCCGCACCCACGAACGCGCCGATCATGCCGAGGATAAACACACCTCGTTTGGGATCAACGGCAAACGCATGTACGGAAATCAGTACGCCGGAGCGCACCAGGAAGGTGCCGAGCAGACTCAGGGAAAAAGCCGCGATGGCCAGCAACGCCGTCCAGCTTTTGAAGGCACCGCGCTTTTCCGTCACCGCCAGCGAGTGCAACAAGGCCGTAGCCACCAGCCAGGGCATGAAGGAAGCATTTTCCACCGGGTCCCAGAACCAGAAGCCGCCCCAACCCAATTCGTAATATGCCCACCAGCTGCCCAGGATGATACCGAAGGTCAGGAACAGCCAGGCCACCGTAGTCCAGGGCCGCGACCAGCGCGCCCACACGCTATCCATACGGCCGCCCAGCAAGGCGGCTGCGGAAAACGCGAAAGCCACCGACAGGCCCACATAGCCCATGTACAGCATGGGCGGATGGATGGCCATGGCGGGATCTTGCAGTATGGGATTCAGGTCGCGGCCCTGGGCCGCGGCCGGCAGCAGGCGCGTGAACGGATCGGAAGTTGCAAGCATGAACAGCAGAAAGCCGATGCTGATGATGCCCAGCACGCCCAGCACGCGGCTGGAAAATTCCTGCGGTAGATGACGGCTGAAACGTGCAACTGCAAGCGTCCAGATCGCGAGTACAAAAATCCATAACAGCAGCGAACCCTCATGCGCACCCCACACCGCCGTAATCTTGTACGGCCAGGGCAATGCGGTATTGGAGTTTTCAGCCACGTAGGCCACTGAAAAATCGTTGCCGAGGAACGCATACGCCAGGGCCGCAAATGCCAGCGCCACGAACAGCGACTGCGCCACTGCTGCCGGCCGCGCCACGTTCATCCAGATAAGATTGCCGCGTTGCGCACCCATAAGGCCGAAGAAACCCTGGGCCAGCGCCAGACACAGAGCGATGATGAGTGCGAGATGGCCGAGTTCGGGAATCATGAATGACCTTGTGCTACGGCCGCTGTCTGCTGGGCATCGGCTTTCTTGATGGATGCTTCCACTTCGGGCGGCATGTACTTGGCATCATGCTTTGCCAGCACCTGATCGGCGACGAACAAGCCATTCTTGTCTAGCTTGCCGTGCACCACGATGCCCTGCCCTTGCCGGAACAGGTCTGGCAGGATGCCGGTGTACACCACTGGGATGGAGCGCTGCATGTCAGTGAGCGTGAAATGCACAGTCATGCTGCCGGGCGTACGCTTGACGCTGCCCATGGCCACCAACCCGCCCATGCGGAACCGCTGGCCGGCGTGGGCATCGCCCGCCGCCACTTGTGCCGGTGTGAAGTAGTACAGTAGGTTTTGACGAAATGCCTGCAGGCCCAGGCCAGCGGCAATCGCCACGCCTGTTACCAACACGGCGACGATAATCAGGCGTTTGCGGCGTGCCGGTGTCATGCTTGATTGTCTTTGTTGATCACATGGCGGCGCAGTTGCTTCAGCAACGCGCGTTGCTGGCGGCCAGGCCAAATTGCATTAGCGAGCATTACAACCAGCACGATGCCATAAGCCGGCCAGACATACTCGGCGTAACCGCCCATGGTCAGAAACTCGTGCCAGGAACTCATGACTTCTGCGCCAATTCCCGTACCCAGGCAGTATTGCGTTCGCGTTGCAATACTTCCACCTGCAGTCGTTTGAGAACAAATGAAGCAAAATACAACATGAAGCCGATAATCATGATGAACAGCGGAATATACATGCTGGGCGGAATGTCCTCGTGCGCGCCGAAGAAAACCGTGGGACCCTGGTGCAGGGTGTTCCACCATTTTACCGAATAATGAATGATAGGGACATTCACGACGCCCACCAGCGCCAGGATGGCGCTGGCACGGTCGCCAGTACGCCGGTCCTCGAAGGCGTGGTTGAGCGCGATGTAGCCAAGATATAAGAACAGCAGAACCAGTTCAGATGTCAGCCGCGCGTCCCATACCCAATAGGTACCCCACATGGGTTTGCCCCACAGCGAACCGGTCACCAGCGCCAGAAAGGTGAACGATGCGCCCAGCGGCGCCGCGGCGGCCGAAACCGCGTGCGCGAGTTTCATGCGCCAGATGAGGCCGATGACGGCCGCAACCGCCATGACCACGTACACGAACAGCGACATCCAGGCGCTTGGTACGTGCACGTACATGATGCGAAAGCCGTCGCCCTGCTGATAATCCGGCGGCGCCAGCCACAAACCGCCGTACAGTCCCGCCAGAATCACCAGCAGACTCAGCCAGCCCAGCCAAGGCGCGAGTTTACCCGCGAACTTGTAAAAGTACGGCGGCGAAGCGAGTTTATGAAACCAGAGGAACATGGGTTTACCTGTTCAGGACTCGAGACTTACACGCAGCCCACCCGCGACAGCGAATGGCGTGAGTGTGACTGCCAGCGCCAGCATGGCGCCGAGAAAATACAATGGCGCCGCCACCGGTTCACCGAGCGCTGCACGTTCTGCGGCAGCCGCACCGAAGATCAATACCGGCACTGTAAGCGGCAACACCAGAATAGGCAGCAACATGGAGCTGCGTCGCAAACCTACTGTCAGCGCCGCACCCACCGCGCCCAAAAAACTCAGCACCGGTGTGCCCAACAACAAACTTGCTACCAGCACGCCTGCCGAACTTGCCGGGTAGTCCAGCATCATGGCCATCAGAGAAGACAGGACCACCAATGGCAGACCGGTCACCAGCCAGTGGGTGAATACCCGCAGCAACACCAGCCATTCCAAAGGTGCCGGGCTCAGCAAGGCTTGTTCCAGGCTGCCGTCTTCATAATCGCTCTTGAACAGGCTGTCTTGGCCGATCAGGCTCGCCAGCAAAGCCGCCACCCAGATAACGCCCGGCGCAAGACGACGCAACAACGCCGGTTCCGGACCCAGAGCCAGTGGAAACAAAGCCGTGACGATCACGAAAAACATCACCGGCGTCGCCAATTCGCCGCGGCGGCGATACGCCAAACGCAAATCCTGCTGAATCAGCGTGGCGGACTTCATGCGGCGACTCCCACCGTCAGGGTTTTAACCGGGAATGGCGTCAAACCCAGAGACTGATGCGTGGCGAATACCGCCAATCCGCCGCCGCTCAGATGTGCTTTCAGCATCTGCGCCAGCAAATCCACGCCTGCTGCGTCCAAGCTGGCGAGGGGTTCATCCAGCAACCACAATGAAACTCGCGCCAGCAGCAGACGCGCCAGCGCCGTGCGCCGCCGCTGACCCATGGAGAGCATGCCGCAGGGCAGATGGGCACAGGCGCTTAGTCCTGCCTGCTCCAAGACCGTATCCACATCGCCGGTCGCGTGCATCGTCAGCAGCGCGCTGGCCACGGCCAGATTTTCTCGCGGACTCAAGCCCAGTTTCACGCCATTGCTGTGGCCCAGATACGCCAGTGAGGCCCGATACTCTGATCCATTCTGACGCAAGGACTGGCCGCACCAATCCAGCTCGCCCTCGTCAGCTCGACCCAGGCCGGTGAGCACACGGATCAGACTGGTCTTACCTGACCCATTCGGACCTTGCACATGCAGTGCCTCACCGTCCGTCAGCTGGAAACTGATGTCCCGGCACAGGCAACGTTCGCCGCGCCAGATGGCCAGATTACGGACCGCCAGCGTCTGGGGACTAGCCGTCATGCGGATCAATGGTACCCGGAGCCGGGTGAGGGCCGGATTTTCATGCGAGCACCGCTCGCATCGGCCCGAACGCCCCGACACGATGTCGGGGCTGGCATTCGCGCCAAGGACGGTTCCGTGCCGCGTACCGCGTATCGTCAAACTGGTGCCCGGGGCCGGACTCGAACCGGCACAGCCGTTGCCGGCTAACGGATTTTAAGTCCGTTGCGTCTACCTGTTCCGCCACCCGGGCCTGGAAAACCGCGCGCATGTTTATCATGGAGGCTAGGGTCGGAATCGAACCGGCGTACACGGCTTTGCAGGCCGCTGCATGACCACTCTGCCACCTAGCCCTTCCTGAAGTGTAAAAAACCTGCGGAATTTACCACAAACGGCCGATCGCTTTCAGACAGTATCGGCTGGAAACCGCATCGGGAAATAAAAAACCCCGGTCACACCGGGGTTTCAAAGCTGGAGCGGGAAACGAGGCTCGAACTCGCGACCTCAACCTTGGCAAGGTTGCGCTCTACCAACTGAGCTATTCCCGCCTTGAGGGGGCGATATTGTAGGGGCATCCCCTGCCCTGTCAAGAAGATTACCGTTCGCGGCTCAACGCGGGCCAGGCGGCGAGCAGATACAGACTCATGGACCAGAGCGTCAAAGCCGCGGCGATCACCAACAGACCGATGCCGATGTTGTAGATGGGCACCAGCTTTATCGGGTAACGGTACAACAGGAACACGATGGCCAGCATCTGCGCGGCGGTTTTGCTTTTGCCGAGCCAGCTTACTGCTACACGTTTGCGCGCACCCAGCTCCGCCATCCACTCGCGCAAAGCGGAAATGGTGATTTCGCGACCGATGATGATCATAACCGGAATCGCCATGGCCACGCGCGGGTCTGCCTGCAGGATCAGCACCAGCGCCACTACCACCATGAGCTTGTCCGCCACCGGATCCAGAAATTCCCCGAACGGCGAGGTCTCGTGCCAGCGGCGCGCCAGCCAACCGTCGAACCAGTCGGTGACGGCGGCCAGCGCGAAGATCGCGGCGCTCGCCGGCGGCGCCCAGACAAACGGCAGGTAGTAAATCACCACGAACACCGGAATGAGCGCGATGCGCAGCAGCGTCAGATCGTTTGGTAGATTGAGCTTCATA
>JBOIBC010000038.1:0-8127 GCA_050739295.1 Gammaproteobacteria bacterium | reverse complement strand
GACAAGATGCGATCGCCTTTCATCACCACTGTAGGAGGCGGTGGATTGGACGTGGTAGTGGAATCGGAAGAGCTCCCGCAAGCAGATAGGCCGTATACAAAAATAAGCACAATCAGCAAAGGCAGCGAGTATCGATGAGTATTGAGTGAGCTTACTGGCTCCATGACCATATCTCTGCACCCTGTTAAAATGAGCGTAGCACAAAGAAGATTATCAGCCGAATGTCGAAACCGGTTCGTGGCGCCAAAATTATGAGTACAAGTTCATGAGGAATAAACACGTTAGCAGTAAGTTCGAAGACTTCCTCGCCAAGGAAGGCCGTTTGAATGAAAGCACGGCAATCGCTCTTAAGCGGGTCATTGCCTGGGAGCTGGAGCGGGCCATCAAGGTGCAACATCTCACCAAGAGTATCGTTTCCAAGAGCATGAAAACCAGCCGCGCGCTGCTTGATCGCCTGTAGTTCAAGGGCAAAAGTTCACATCGGGTGCTATACTAGTTGTCGTCATATATGACTATAAGGTATCTCCAATGCGCGCTCGGGACACCGACGAAAAGATTATCAAGACCGCCGCACGCCTCGGCGCACCCAGCGTCTACCGTTTGGCGAAGGCTTTGGACCGCCCGTACCGTCGGGTACTGCCGCGGGTGAAGACCCTGGCTGACGCCGGTCAGCTGCAACTCTCGCGGGCCATCCAGGGTGGACGCACGGTGATCCTGGTGCTCCCGCCTGAACACAACAAGCCCGTCCTGCCCGCACCCTACCCAGTGACTTGGAGCCGGCCGGATGGGAACGTCCCGGTGGAAACCAAACTGGCCGCCGTGCTCATGCGGCCATCGTTTGCTGGGCTCCTGGATGCCAGCCGGCGTTTCGGTCTCACGCGTGTTGAACAAGCCGCACGTGACCTGGCTGGGGAGGGAGACTGGAACCCACGCCTCCAGGCTGAGGCCGAACACCTTCTACGTAATCTCCGGATAGGCCATGACCGCGCTGCCCGCCCGAACTGACGCACTATTTCGAGCGCTGCGCGAAATGTCCGCCATCGCGCCTTACACGCTCGTGGGCGGCAGTGCGCTGGCACTGAGATTGCAGCACCGCTTGAGCGAAGACCTGGACTTCGCCATGGAGGGTCCCAGGCTCAACCGTGTCGCCATCAACACCGTGATTCGCAACCTCGACCCCAAAGTATTCCCCGTCAGCAAATACCCGTATGATGCGCAACGCAGCGACTTTGACAATGCTGGCATGGATTTGGATGACGCCCAGCAGGATTACAATGTCGGCGGTGCGAAGCTCAGTTTTTTCATCCCGGAATATCCACGTACGCTCACCGAGGCCGTGCTCGATAAGCCGGGTGAGCCTGTACCCGGCCTTCAAACCGGTCACATTCGTGTGTTGGATATTGAAAGTTTGGCATTCATGAAGAGTTTGCTGCTGGCCTCGCGCATCACCACTCGCGACCTATTCGACATCGTCGCGCTTGTGAAACATCGCAGTCTGACCTACACCCAGCTATTCGACTGGCAAAACAGTCACGCCTTGGGCTATGACTGGCTGCGAGGCAGGCTGCGTGAAGCGAAGCCGGCAAAAAATGACCCCGGTGTGCAATCCATGGACAAGAGTATCCCAACAGATTTTTCCAGTCTCAAAGATCAACTGCTTGCCGCCATGGATACGTATGAACAAGTCGTTGCATCCAAGGCACTCGGTTCGCATTTGACCAATCGTCCTTTACGCTAACGGTCGCAGCAGCGCGTCTACCAATTCCGCCATTTGGGCAGGAGGCAGCCTGTGCACCTACCGACCTAAGCGCGGCTCAAGTGTGGGTACGTTGGGGCTTTCTTGATACGAGGTTTGCGCTTGCGGCTGGCGTGCCACAGGTCAAAGGCCGCCTGCATACGCAGCCAGCTCTCAGCGCTCGGCGGCAACCAGTCAGCCAGGCGCAAGGCCAGATCGGCACTGATTGCCGCACGGCCGTTAATCACGCGCGAAAAAGCCACGCGCGACATACCCAGATGTTCAGCCGCTTGCGTGACGGTGAGCCCCAATTCAGGCAACACATCCTGCTTGAGGATTTCACCTGGGTGGGGTGGGTTGTACATGCGATGCATAGCGATGCGCTGAGTAAGCTGGTGCCCAGGAGAGGGTGCGAACGGATGTATTTGTGCGAGCATCGCTCGCACCCGCTCGCACGCCCGGACAGGGGCTTGCGGCACTGCCGCAAGCGGGTGGCAGGGATGCCACCCTGGACCGCACGCGAAGCAGGATGCGTAGCGTGTCGGATCGGGCCGGCAAAGTCGCCAAGGATGGTTCAGTGAGTGTGAAGTGTTTGAGGTGGTGCCCAGGAGAGGACTCGAACCTCCACGGTGTTACCCGCTAGCACCTGAAGCTAGTGCGTCTACCAATTCCGCCACCTGGGCAAGGGGGCAGGCTGAAAACAGCCGATTCGGGAGGGCGGCACTTTACCGGCAGCCTCCGACTGTGTCAATGTCACGCCTTGTCTAACTCACTCATTCCATGAAGAAAAAGCCAAAACCACGAAAAACCGCGCGCCGCCATCACGATCCCTATGCGGAACGTGAAGCGCAGAAATACGCGCATCCCATTGCCAGCCGCGAAGCGATCCTGCACTGGCTGGAAAAGACCGGCAAGCCGCTGCGCTTCGAACAACTGGCCCGTGATCTGCACCTGCGTCAGACGGACGAAATCGAAGCCCTGAGCCGGCGGCTCGCGGCGATGCTGCGTGACGGCCAACTGGTGCAGAACCGCCGCGACGAATACTGCCTGGTGAAACTCCTGCCACTGGTGGCGGGTACCGTGATCGGGCATCGCGACGGTTTCGGTTTCCTGAAACCCGACGAAGGCGGCGACGACGTATTCCTGCCACCGCGCCAGATGCGCACACTCATGCACGGCGACCGCGCGCTGGTGCGGGTGCAGGGGCGGGATGCGCGCGGCCGCGCCGAAGGTTCGCTGGTGGACGTGCTGGAGCGCAACACCCATGAAGTGGCGGGGCGCTACGTTGAAGAGCACGGCGTGAGTTTCGTGCAGCCGGATAATTCGCGCATCGCCCACACAGTGCTGGTGCCGGTTTCGGAACGCAACGGCGCGCGGCCCGGTCAGATGGTGGTGGTGGAGCTGACGCAGCAGCCGGACAAGCAGAGCGAGCCCATCGGCCGAGTGACGCGCATCCTGGGCGAGCGCCACGCACCGGGCATGGAAGTGGAACTGGCGGTACACGCCCACGGACTGCCACACGAATGGCCAGCGGACGTGACAGCGGAAATCCGGGCCTTGGGCGAGCAAGTGCCGGAAAGTGCCAAGCACGGGCGTATGGATTTGCGCGACACGCCGCTGGTTACGATTGACGGCGAGGATGCGCGGGATTTCGACGACGCGGTGTATTGCGAACGCAAGGGAGCAGGGTTCCGCTTGGTAGTGGCCATCGCCGATGTTTCCCATTACGTGCAGCCCGGCAGCGCGCTCGATCACGAAGCACGCAACCGCGGCACCTCGGTGTATTTCCCGGATCGCGTCATTCCGATGTTGCCGGAAGTGTTGTCCAACGGCCTGTGCTCCATCAATCCGGAAGTGGGCCGCCTCTGCATGGTCTGCGACATGCAGGTGAGCGCGGACGGCCATATCGGCCGCGCGCATTTTTACGAAGGCCTGATGCGTTCGGCGGCGCGGTTTACCTATACGAAAGTAGCCGGCATTCTGGTGAACAAGGACAAGGCGCTGCGCACCCAATACGCGTCATTGGTGCCGCACCTGGAAAATCTGTACAGCATCTATCACGTGCTCGTCAAAGCGCGTGCAAAACGCGGCGCGATAGATTTCGACAGTACCGAGACCCGCGTGATCTTCGGCGAAGATCGCAAGGTCACCGGCATCCAGCCGTTGGTGCGCAATGACGCGCACCGGCTGATAGAAGAATGCATGATCGCCGCCAATGTGGAAGCGGCGCGGTTCCTGGAGAAGCACCAGATGCCAGCCCTGTACCGCGTGCATGCCGCCCCGGATGCGGACGGCCTTACGGAATTGCGCGCTTTCCTCGGTACCCTGGGCCTTTTCCTGGGCGGCGGCATGAAGCCGGAGGCCGCGCATTACGCCAAGTTGCTGGACAAGGTGAAGCCGCGGCCCGACAAGACGCTTATACAAACAGTTTTGTTGCGTTCCATGTCACAAGCTGTCTATAGCCCCAATAATGTAGGACATTTCGGTTTGGCCCTGAGTCACTATGCGCATTTTACTTCGCCCATTCGGCGTTACCCCGACCTACTGGTGCATCGTGGCATTCGTCATGTACTGCGCGGCGGCAGCGCCAAGAATTTTCTGTATTCCACCACCCAGATGGAAAATCTTGGCAGTCATTGCTCCATGGCCGAGCGGCGTGCCGACGAGGCCACCCGCGATGCCATGGATTGGCTCAAGGCTGAATATATGCAGGACAAAGTGGGTGAGGAGTTCGATGGCCTCATCACCGGTGTGTTGCCCTTTGGACTGTTCGTGCAGCTGAAGGATTTATACGTGGAAGGATTGATCCACGTAACCTCGTTGCCTAGCGATTATTATTCCCACGATCCTGTCGGTCATCGCATGGTGGGCGAACGTTCCGGGCGGATATTCCGTCTGACTGATCCAATACGCGTGCTTGTGAGCAAGGTTAATCTCGAAGAGCACAAGATTGATTTCGAGCCGGTGTTGTCAGCCCGGGACACTCGCAGCCAACGGCCGTTGGGGCGCCCCACCAGGAAGAACCGGAACAAGCGGCGCTGAACATGCCCGGCGAAAACCTCGTTTACGGTTTGCATGCGGTCATGGCGCTGTTCGAGCGGCGGCGGCCGGTACAGCAACTGTTGGTGCAGGACAGCCGCAGCGATGGACGACTGGAATCCTTGCTGGCGCAAGCGGCGCAGCAAGGTGTTTCCGTGCAGCGTGTGCCGCGCGAAAAACTCGATCAACTCACCGGCAACGGCCGGCATCAGGGCGTCGTGGCGCAAGCGGGCGCGGCCCAGGCGGGCGACGATGACGATCTCAAAGCTTTCGTATTGGCACTCAATGCACCGGCCTTCCTGCTGGTGCTGGATGGCGTACAGGACCCCCACAATCTCGGCGCCTGTCTGCGCAGCGCCAATGCCGCTGGCGTGCACGCCGTCATTGCACCCCGGGACCGCGCCGCGGAACTCACGCCGGTGGTGCGCAAGGCGGCAGCAGGCGCCGCCGAGATGACGCCGTTCTTCCAGGTCACCAACCTGGCGCGCACCTTGCGCTGGCTCAAGGAGCAGAACATCTGGCTCGTGGGTCTGGCGGGCGAGGCGGACGATGAGCTTTACACACTCGATCTGAAAGGACCGTTGGCAGTCATACTCGGCGCAGAAGGCTCCGGTCTGCGGCGGCTGAGCAAGAGCGAGTGTGATTTTCTTGCCCGCATTCCCATGGCGGGCGGTGTCGAAAGCCTCAATGTATCAGTCGCTACGGGCGTGGTGCTGTTTGAAGCTATCCGTCAACGGCGCGCAAGGCAATCAGGAAAACCCTGATTTATTCTATTTTTCCACCTTGCTGGCGAGAGCTTGTATCCAGTCTGAAATCAAGATAACCGCTGGCGACGCCAGCCCCAGCCCATTCCCAGCAATCCCAGGCTCAAGAATCCCAGCGCGCCGCCACCGGATTTGCCGGATGAACCGGAGCCACCGCCTCCTGATGCACCGACGGTAATGGATTCGGCAACCGCCGGAGCCGTGACGAAACCATCCCCGGCCGTCCATACAAAAGTGTCGACACCGCTGTAACCCGAATTCGGCGTATAGCTAAATGCGCCGGTTGAAGCATTGGTGAGTGTCAGAGTTCCATTGGAAGGCTGGCTGACAACGGTGAATGTGAGCGCCTGCCCACTGAAACCGGGTGCCGCACTGAGCGTTCCCGACACGGCAGTGTTGACTGCTGTGCTCAGGTTGCCGCTTTTGAGAGTCGGTGTTACATCGTTGGTGACGTTAGTGTTGACTGTAGTAGTACCGATTAACGGTTCGTTGGAATTCATGCTGATCGCATTGGTCAATGCGGCCGCTGTCGAGGGCGTCTTGACGGTGATGGACGGCGACCAGGGGTTTTGGTTGTTGTTTCCCGGGGCGAGACTTGTGAGCGTGCAGGTGACGGTGCTGCCGGTATGGCTGCAGCTGCCATTTGCCGCATTGCTCGAGACGTACGAGGTGCCGGTTGGCAGCGTGTCGGTCAGTACAACGTTATTGAGCGTGGTGGCTGGCGTGGATCCCGGCTGATCGGCGTTCGTAAAGGCCAGATTGAAAGTCACATTGGAACCGGGCGCCACTGCTTGGCTGTTGGGTGTCGCTGATAAGTCGACAGAAGCGGGTGAGTCATATACGAACAGGGCGCCCGTATCGTTGTTTACGTCTTGGCCTGTGGTCAGCAATTCTTCGCCGTTGTCCGCCTGCGCGAGCACTATGCCAAGAAACGCACTGACCGGTAAGTTTGAGGTGGACAATACGGCCGGCGTGCTCCAGGTGCCATTGGTTTGGGTGGATATAACCACATAGCCGGTATTGTTGACCGGCATGCCCATGAAGGCCGTGTGACCGTCGGGCGACAAGGCGACTGAGTTACCGAAACTGTTGGCATTGGACATACTGGTGCTCAGCATTTTGGGCGTGCTGCTCCAAGTGCCGCTGTTGTTCACATAGACGTACGCTGCACCGACACTGTTATTTGCGCCGGTTGCACCCACCAATATCTCGGTGCCGTCCGCCGAGAGGGCAACAGCACCACCGAAGAATGACAGTGTGCTGTCAAGGGTAGAGGGGTAGGCAAGCTCGACGGGATTCTTCCAGCTGCCGTTCGTGTTCTGGGTCCACACATAGACAGCGCCCTCGGCAGTGTCGCCATTGGGGCCGTTCCACTGCGGACCACCGGCTACCACTACTTGCCCGTCGGCGGACACCGCCAATACGCGGCCGAGATCCAACCCATTTGGAATCCCGGTCATAGGCAAGGCGACCGGGTTACTCCAATTACCACCGCTCAGGCTGTAAGCATAGATCTCACCGCTGCTGGATCCCGTCGCCGGGCTGGTCCCGACAAGGAGCGTCTGTCCGTTAGAAGAGACCGCAAGACCTTCTCCGAAATAAGTGCCCGCCATGTTAGTTGGCAGCGCCAATGCTGTCCGTGTTGGTGTGTTTGTCCAGCCCCCTCCAGTTTCATTAAAGAGATATACCCCACCCTGGCTGGTTGCGACTTGAGCACCCACGATGACTTGTTGTCCGTTAGGCGTTACGGCGATGGCATCGCCGACGAAGCTTCCAGTGGGGATACCCGTGGTCGAGAGCGTGATGGGTGAGCTCCAGGTCCCCCCGGTTCTTACGTACACATACGCGGCGCCGGTGTAATCCGTGCCGTTTGTGCCCGCGCGGTTGTAGGCCACGGCACCGCCGGCGGCTACTTGCCCGTCAGCTGAGAGTGCTAATGACCAGCCGAGCACCTGCCCTTGCTGCATGCCGTAATCCGACAACTGGATGGGCGCGCTGCTGAGGATGGCGGCGAATACAGGCATACTCAGCAAAGCGATCGCTATGGCGCACACGGTGTGGCGGCAAAACGAAAAAATCCTATGCGCATGATTAATTGTAGTCATGGTGTGCTCCCGAATAAAAAAAACATAGGTGCGCTCTCACGTCAGTACAGCGCGAGTTTAATGTGCAGTAAGCATCAGGTTCTCCGGCGCCGCCGGACCAGAGCAAAGCCCAGCAATCCCAGGCCCAGAAGACCAAGTGCCCCACCACCAGATTTCCCGGATGAACTGGAACTGCTTCCAGAACTGCCGCTGCTGGGGATAGCTTTTACGTCAATGGAAATGGTTGCGGTATTGGAGGTTAGGTTGGTCACAGTATCGGTAGCCGTGAAAGTAAAACTGTCGTCGCCCGTGTAGTCACTGGTTGGTGTGTAGGTGAATGCGCCGGTGGCCGCAGTCACGGTGACGGCACCGTGTGTCGGCTGCGTAACCGCGTAGCTCAGTGGATTGCCAGCTGCATCAACCGCCGGCAAGGTTCCCGATAGTGTGGAGTTCTCATACGCCGTCAAGGATACGTCAGCCGCTACCGGTTGATTCAGCGTAGCAC
>JBOIBC010000037.1:0-8141 GCA_050739295.1 Gammaproteobacteria bacterium | reverse complement strand
GTGCCCGCCGGGACGATGCTCGCCGCACGCCGCAGCGGCGGTGGAGCAAACGTGCGTGCCTCGACGATCTTCTCAAACCACTGGCCAGATGGCTCACTGCGCTGGGCCACGCTGCGCATTATCGACGACACCCCCATTACGAAGACTCAGGCCTACGATGTCTACACGGTGTCGGGCACCCAAGGAGTTTCTCACTTCGATCCCTGGGCGTGGATCGCCAACAGCCCGAATGATCTCACGGTGCACCTCACCAACTGTTCGGGGAGCGAATCGGGGCCGCTGCCGGATCTCAACTTTTCGCTTAAAACCGCCATTCAAACCACGACGCGGCGCGAGATCCTCGCCGATACGCCCAACGAGGTCGTCGTCGAAGTGTGGCAGCTCGCCGGGGCGGACCAGCATCTGCGGCTACAAACCGAAATTCACTTCCTGCTCGCCAGCGACGGGATGACGCCAACAGCGCTGGTCATCTATCCGGTGTTCACGCAAGACTGGTGGTCAACCCTCGCGCCCGACGGCACAGTTCTCTTGAGCACGCCCAAGGAGGAGCGCACCTACGACGCGCAGGTGCTTTGGGGAACGACCGTGCTCAACACGGAGGTCGGCCTGCATCATGCCTATCACACCCGCTGGGCATCGCTCGATGCCGATGCGGACGGGCATTGGATCAATTTGGGTTCGATGCCCAAACCGCAGGAAGACCGGGTGTACTCGATCGTGACCTTGCAGCGCATGATGCGTGCGGGCTACCTGCCGCCGCTGCGTCTCGCTGCAAAGTATCCGGTGCCCGCGCCGCTGACCTACACCCCGCTCGGTGGTAATGGGCACCGCACCGGTGGGTTAGCCGGAACCGGTGGCTATCCGGGTCGCGGGCTGCTCACGACCTTTGACGTTCAGGCCATCCTCGATCAGAGCCAACTCGCCTGGAGTAACGCCCGGATCGCCGCGCACGCGAACTTGAGTTACAACTATTTTTATCGTGACCCCCGCCAGGTGAATGGAGACTACTCGGCCAAACTCATTCCTTTACTTATCTCGGAAGGCGGCGTGCCGAAAGGTCATGCGCCGTATGCCGGCCTTGCCGCGCCAGTTTCCGCCACCCTACGCAGTGGTCCGGGCGGAGCCTGGTTGTTCCAAACGCCGAACGGCGGCACCGGGATCGCCGGCGGGCAGGATGCGGCACACATGGTCAACCCGGCCTACATGTCGGCATTCCTCCTCGGACGCTACTACATGATTGATGCGGTGCTGAGCGGCTGGGACTACTTGCATCGCGTCTACAATTACAACAGCTACGGTCACAATAAAACGCTCCTCTATCTTCAGTATGCCGCCGCCCGCGGCTTTCCGAGCGAGCCGACGACCACGTATTCGCAGCTCATCGACATCGAGCAAGAGCGAGGGCTCGGCTGGGCGATGATGACCATTGGCCAGGCCAACGCCATCACGCCGGACGGCAGCGTCTACCAAACGCTCGTCGCCGATGACACGTCGCTCACGAATGACTATTTGCGCGACTCGCTCCTGTATTTTCCGCCGGCGCAGCTCGCGAAGGGCCTCATGCTGGTCAACAACCCAGGCCCCTCGTCGTTGTGGATGGACAACTTCATCGTCCTCGGCGGCTACTTCCTCGACCGGCTCACGCAGCAGCAGGGGTTCACGGGATTCCATAACTTCGCAGTAGGGGCCGCGCGCCGCGACATTGACGCCTGGAAAGACGCGCCGGATCAACAGTCCACGTATCGCGATTTAAGCGTGCTCGACGACAACATATCCGTGTTCGCCCCGGAGAACGAGTTCCTGGCCGCGTATACCAACTCGGTCGCCTCCAGCGTCATCTCGTGGCCGGCGTCGGGCAGCCTGGAAGGCGTCACGATCAGCAATGGCGACCCCCTTTACATGAGCGACTATGACACTTCTGGAATCAAGACTCTCAGCGGTCCGGGTAAAACCACGGTTCCCGCTGGGCTCGTGCTGGATACGAAATACTATGTCGTCAATGTGACACCCACCACGTTCCAGGTCGCCACCACACCCGGAGGCAGTCCCATTACCGGGATCGCGGATCAAGCCCTCGTCACCTTCGGCATCATGATGCAGGACGCGAACACGCATGCGCACGTCGGCGACGATGGCTACATGCCTGCGACCGACTCGTACACCACCATTGCGAGCGCCGCCTTTCAGATGGCGGAGTTCAACGGTGATCCTGATATCGATGCCGCGACGCTCCAGAAAGTTACTACCTACATGAGTACGTTCAAGTGGACGACGATCAATACCTGGGACTTCGACAGCACAGAGCCCGGCTCGTGAGCGCGTGCAGTTGTCCTATGCAATCCGGAACGTGCCAAAGTGTCGATTAACGTTGATAGTGGGACCATGAAGGTATGGCAGCCGAAGGCTAAAAAGCCTGGGTATCTAACATTCGGAGTCTGGCCATAGAGATTCGGAGAATATATGCGTCGCTTGGTGGTATTCGCCATTCTCCTGAATGTATTCCTGGCTGCTAGAAGCGCGTCAGCCACGACATATTACATAGACTTTTCCAGCGGCACTGATTCAAACAGCGGCATATCTCAATCTGCCCCTTGGAAACACGCGCCCGGCATGAATGGTTGCGCGGCCAACTGCGCGTCGACTACCACGGTCGCGGGTGACAGTCTCATCTTCAAAGGCGGAGTCACGTGGGATTACACGATCTGGCCATGGGCGCTGCCATCGAGTGGAAATGCCTCGACTACGGCGGTGGGTTGCAATGGGGGCGTGGCGGGCCCGGGCTGCATTTACTATGGTGTGGAGCCGGCTTGGTACGCTGGGATTTTCTGGTCGCGGCCGGTATTCAGCGGCGGCGGCTGGGCGACGTTGAATACCGCCTGCAACTACGATCAAGGAGTGGCGGGGCACAATCTGATCAACGCAAGCGGCCGCCAATATTGGATCATAGACAACTTCGAGTTCACGGGGATGTGTTCGGTATCGGGTACCGACGGCGGGCACTTCGGTCAGGGTTCGTACATCCTGATGACGAATGGCTCGGGAACCGACCACTTCGATATTGAGAACAGTTACTTTCATGGCTGGATGTTCCCCTCGACCTTCACACCCAGCCGGACTGCAAGTCCAAGTCCGGGGGATTATACGAAGGCCATCATTGGTGCTTCGGCCGGTTCCGGCAACGACGAGAAACATGGCGAAGTGCACGACAACGTATTCGACGGCTCGGATGCCACCAACGCATCCCTTCCTGGATACGCGACCGGCGAAGGCATGTACGGCGGACCCGGCACGGTTTTTCGCAACGTGTTCAAGGATATTCCAGAGAGCCTTGATCCCGCCGACCTGATTACGCTGCATGACAATTTGTTCCTGAACGGCAATGCCGTGTCATTGAGCTCCGGTTCCAACGGCGCGGGCGTGCACGAGCACTTGTTCAATTCCACCTATGACGAATGCAACGCCACGATCTACAACAACGTGGCCATTACGGTCGCGGCGGGCGAAGGCTACAACTCAAACGTCGGATCAGGTTGCAACGAGTTCATTTTCAACAACATCGCCACCGACGTGACCATGGCGATTGATGGTGCAGGCGTGAATACTTTCCTGCTCAGCGCAATCAGCACAACTGGAACCCGGTACGTTTTCAACAATACCTGCGAAGGCGGGCCGGATGCTGCGCCGGGCCCGCAACAGGGTTGCTATCGGGAACTGGATGGAGGAACCGTTTACCTTTCCAACAGCCACACCATCACTGCCGCCAGCTCAATTTTTGATGTCGATGCGGGGACGCTGACCCAGACGACGAATGTGACGCAGACGCAATCCGTCGCCAATGGTCAAGGCTACAGCTTTTCGCAAACATATCAGTTCTCGCCCACGGCGGTCGGGGATGCTACCGTTGGAGCCGGTACGAATGAGACTTCTATTTGCAACATGATTCCCGATGCAAATGCCGAGGCTGCTTGTATGCAGGATACGACCTATGCAGTCGGCTACGACTCGGTGAATCACAAAGTAATGAGTGGACCGGCCAGAACGCCCAACGCGCGCCCCGCGAGCGGCGCGTGGGATGCCGGAGCCTATGCCTTCGCCGCGTCCGTTTCGGCAGATGCGTCATTGGCTCTCACCAGCAATCCCGCGAGTGTCACAGTCGGTCAGAATGTGGCCTACATGCTCACCGTCACCAATGCCAGCACGGTGGTGGCGGCCACCAGTCTCTCGCTCACCGACACATTGCCCTCGGGCATGACGTTTGTGTCGGCAGATGCGGCGGGCGGCACCTGCAACAATGCGAGCGGCAGCGTGACCTGTACACTTGCAAACCTCGCACCACAAGCCGTCTGGCAGCCATCTATCATAGTTACTTCAACCACCGCCGGCAGTATCCAGGACGCAGCCACCGTGAGCGCAAGTCAATCGGACCCTGATCCTGCCAACAACACGGCCACTGTCACCACAACCGTGACGGCATTGAGTGATACAGGCGGTGCCTCGGGCGGCAAATCTGGTGGTGGTGTGTTCGGGATATGGGGGCTTTTCGCGCTGCTTGCCGCCTGGCTGATGCGGCGCAGTCTTCAATGGATTCCGCGGTCCTGAACAGGACGCCTCCCGGCGGGTGAGCCCCGGTCACAGTAGATTCCGAAAGCTACCCTTGTGATGTAACCGGTGCTGCGGGCCTCGGCACACCCACATCAGCTTGCTGCACTTCGTCAGGCGTGTGCAGTTCCCCCACAAGACGCGCAAGTTATCAGTAAAAGCTGCAAGCTTCAGGCATTTACCGTTATCATATACAAGACGCTCCCCTCAACCCCGTTTTCGCATTCAAGGAGACTTTAATCATGTTCTTACGCAGTACCGGTGTTCTTGTGGCGCTATCCGTTATGGCGTTTGGCGCACAAGCCAGTAACCTGGATATCAATCTTGGCAGCAACGCTGCTTCCGTCAACTATTCCAGCAATTTGACAAGCACCGGGCTGGAAGGCGATATCGGTTATCTGCACCACACCGACCAGGTGGATATCGGCAGCGCCGGCCTGTTTGTGGTGGGGAATTCAAATCCGGTGGGTTCACCCTTCATTTTTGCAGTCGGGGGCAAGCTATTTTTCATCAGTCCCAAACAAAATAGCGGCACCGGCACCGTACTGGGACTCGGTGGCCATTTCAAATATGCCTGGCCAAGCTACAACCGTTTCACCATCGGTGGCGAACTGTATTACGCACCCAAGATCGTGTCTTTCAACAACGCGGACCGTTATCTGCAATACGGTGTGAATGCCGGTTACGAGATACTGCGCAACGCGGAGCTGTATGTGGGCTACCGCCATATCTCCGCAGGCTTTACCGGTACCGGCACCGTGACGTTGGACAGCACCTTCATGGTCGGCTTGAATCTCAGCTTCTGACACAGTAATTCGGGTAGATTCATGTCCGGTCACAGCAAGTGGGCCAACATCCAGCACCGCAAGAACGCCCAGGATGCCAAGCGCGGCAAGTTGTTCACACGCCTTATCCGCGAGATCACCACTGCCGCGCGTAACGGCGATCCGAATCCGGATACCAATCCGCGTCTGCGCCTGGCGGTGGACAACGCCCTTGACGCCAACATGACCAAGGACACCGTTGAGCGCGCCATCAAACGCGGCGCGGGTGAACTCGATGGTGCGGCGTACGAGGAAATCCGCTACGAAGGTTACGGGCCGGGCGGTATCGCCATCATCGTGGAATGTTTGACGGACAACCGTACCCGCACCGTCGGCGAGGTGCGCCACGCATTTATGAAACACGGCGGTAACCTTGGCGCCGACGGTTCAGTGAATTATCTGTTCAACAAGTGCGGGGTGCTGAGATATCCTGCAAACCTCGGGGAGGGCAAGCTCATGGAAGCTGCCCTGGAAGCAGACGCAGAGGATGTCATCACCGATGATGAGGGCGGCTTCGAGGTATTGACCGATCCGGCGGCGTTTCACAAGGTAAAAACTGCAATGGAGAAAGTCGGCCTCAAGCCGGACTCTGCGGAAATTATCCAGCGGGCATCCACTTCCGTGATGCTGGACCGGACGCATGCGGAATCGGTCCTGGAATTGCTGGAAGCGCTGGAAGACCTGGACGACGTGCAGACCGTGTATTCCAATGCCGAATTTCCGGATGAACTGTTGCAAGCCTCATGAGCATGCGTGAGTGATCCGCATTCTGGGCATTGATCCCGGCTCCCTGTTCACCGGCTATGGCGTGGTGGACAATGACGGACAAAAGCTGAAACACGTGGCTAGCGGTTGTATCCGCACGGCAGGCGGGGAATTCGCCGGACGTTTACGCGAGATTTTTTATGGCGTGGATGCCGTGGTGACTGAATTCAGGCCACAGGAGCTGGCGGTCGAAAAAGCCTTCGTGCACAAAAACGCCGACAGCGCACTCAAGCTCGGCCAGGCACGCGCCGCCGCCATCTGTGCCACACTGAGTCATCCGCTGCCGCTGCATGAATACACGCCACGGGAAGTCAAGCTGGCGCTCACCGGCAAGGGTAGCGCGGGCAAGGAACAGGTGCAGCACATGGTGAAACTCCTGTTGGGCTTACAGGGCCGTTTGCAGGCCGACAGCGCAGACGCCCTGGCCGTGGCCATCTGCCATGCGCATAGCCGGACTTTGCGTGCGCAGCTCGCGGGTGCGGCGCGATGATCGGTTTCCTGCGCGGCCAGCTCTTGCGCCGGCAGCCGCCGCATCTCTTGATAGACGTACACGGTGTCGGCTACGAAGTGGAAGCGCCCATGTCCACCTTTTATGATTTGCCGGGGGTGGGCGCGGAGGTGCTGCTCTACACTCACCTCGTGGTGCGCGAGGATGCACACATTCTGTTCGGTTTCGGCAGCGAAACTGAACGCCGGCTGTTTCGCGCGCTGATTCGCGTCAACGGTGTCGGTCCACGTCTGGCGCTCACCATTTTGTCCGGCATCAGCGCGGATAATTTCGTGCGCTGCGTACGCGACAATGACACTGCGGCGCTCACGCGACTGCCCGGCATCGGCCGAAAAACCGCCGAGCGTCTGGTGGTGGAGATGCGCGACCGTCTTGATGAAGCCTCCGGCGGCGTCACCACCGTCATGGGTGAGATGAGTCCGCGGGAAGAAGCCCTGTCGGCCCTGGTGAGTCTGGGCTACAAACTCCAGGAGGCCAGCCGCATGCTGCAAGCGATCAAGGAGACGGACATCAGCAGTGAAGAATTCATTCGCCGCGCCCTGCAGAATGCCGCGCGCGCAGGTTAGGAAAACGATATGCCGACTGAACGCCTGGTAACCGCGAAGAACAGTGATGAAGATGAGGCGCTGGATCGCGCTATCCGTCCGCGCACGCTCACGGATTACATCGGCCAGCCGGCAGTGCGCGAACAAATGGAGATTTTCATCAGCGCGGCGAAAAAACGTGGCGAGGCGCTGGATCATGTACTCATCTTCGGTCCGCCAGGACTGGGCAAGACCACACTCGCGCACATCATCGCGCACGAACTGGGCGTGAACCTGCGCCAGACATCCGGGCCGGTGCTGGAACGTCCCGGTGATCTGGCGGCGTTGCTCACCAACCTTGAGCCACGCGATGTGTTGTTCGTGGACGAGATCCATCGCCTCAGTGCGGTGGTGGAGGAAGTGCTGTACCCGGCGCTCGAGGACTACAAGCTGGACATCATGATCGGCGAAGGTCCGGCGGCGCGCTCCATCAAACTGGACATCCCGCCGTTCACCTTGGTGGGCGCCACTACCCGTGCAGGCTTGTTGACTTCGCCCTTGCGGGATCGTTTCGGCATCGTGCAGCGTCTGGAATTTTACAGTCACGAAGACTTGACCCACATCGTGAAACGCTCGGCGCGCATCCTGGCCTTGAGCGTGGATCCAGAAGGCGCGCACGAGATCGCCTCGCGTTCTCGCGGCACGCCGCGTATCGCCAATCGTCTGTTGCGGCGGGTGCGGGATTTCGCCGAAGTGAAAGCGGACGGCCGCATCACCGCCGACATCGCGCACCGTGCCATGGACCTGCTGGATGTGGACGTGCATGGCTTTGACATGCTGGACCGCAAGCTGCTGTTGGCGGTCATCGAGAAATTTGATGGCGGTCCGGTGGGTGTGGACAGTCTGGCTGCCGCCATCGGC
>JBOIBC010000036.1:0-8237 GCA_050739295.1 Gammaproteobacteria bacterium | reverse complement strand
GGTACCGACGATGCCGGCGCCGAGAATGCGATGGGTCTTGGGATCGAACAGCAGTTTGGTCATGCCATCGTCGCGGCCCAATGACAGGTTGCGGCCGCTGGCGATCCAGGGGAACGTGCCCTTGCCCACTTCGATACCCTGTTCTTTTGCCTGTTTTTCCGTGAGCCCCACCCACGCGATTTCTGGATCGGTATAGGCCACGGAAGGAATGGCGCGCGCATCGTTGGCTACTTTCAAACCCGCCGCTACTTCCGCTGCCACTTTGCCCTCGTGGCTGGCTTTGTGGGCAAGCATGGGATTGCCGACAATGTCACCAATGGCGAAAATGTGCGGCACATTGGTACGTTGCTGCCGATCCACGGGAATGAAGCCGCGCTCGTCCACAATGACACCCGCTTTGTCCGCGTCAATGAATCTGCCGTTAGAACGGCGGCCTACGGCTACCAGCACGCGGCCATATGTCTGTGGAGCGGGAGCGTCCTTAGCCGCTCCCGGCATCCTGCCTCCCGCGGCACTTGTACCTCCCTGTACATCGCCTTCAAACGTCGCCTTGATACCCCGCTTCGTCGCTTCCAGTTTCGCTACCCTCACACCCAACAGAATTTTCTCATAACGTTTTTCGATACGTTTCTGCAACACGCGCACCAGATCGCGGTCCGCTTCCGGGATCAGCGTGTCGGTGAGTTCCACCACCGTGATCTTCACACCCAGAGCATCGTACACGCAGGCCATCTCCAGTCCGATGATGCCGCCACCAATGACCAACATGTGTTCCGGCAATTCCGCCAGTTCCAACGCTGTGGTTGAATCCAGAATGCGGAGGTCGTCTGGGAAGCCGGGAATCTTCGCAGCCTGTGAGCCAGCGGCGATGATGCACTGCTCAAACTGAATCACTTGCTTGCCGTCTTTCACTTCGACAGCCAAATGATGCGGTGAAATGAATTTGCCGACACCCTGAACCACCTGCACTTTGCGTTGTTTGGCGAGCGTCGCCAGGCCGCCTGTGAGTTTACCCACCACGCTGTTTTTCCAGGCAAGCAGCTTGCCGGTGTTGATCTTCGGTTTGCCGAAGCTGATGCCACGCTCCGCCATCTCGGCGGCCTCTTCAATGACCTTGGCAGCATGCAGCAGCGCTTTCGACGGAATGCATCCAACATTCAGACACACGCCGCCGAGAGACGGATAGCGCTCTACCAGCACCACGTTTTTACCCAGGTCCGCAGCACGGAACGCGGCCGTGTAGCCGCCCGGACCGGAACCCAGCACCAATACTTCGCATTCCATATCCACTTTGCCGGTATATTCATCCATGACAGGAGCCGTGGCAGCGCTCTGCGTGCTACCTGCTGTGTGCTGCGCAGAAGATGACGCTTGCTCTTTCACCACTTCCTTTTTGGAGTCGGTCGGCTTGTCAGTGACTGGTTTGGATTCAGTGGGAGCCGGCTGAGGGACGGCTTCGGCAACTTCCAGCGTAAGAATCGGTGAGCCTTCGGAAACCTTGTCGCCCGTCTTGATCTTCAATTGTTTGACGACACCGGCGTAGGGCGATGGCACATCCATGGCGGCCTTATCGGTTTCCAGCGTTATCAGGCCCTGCTCCTTGTCCACCTGCTCGCCGGCTTTCACCATGACGTCAATGACGTCCACGTCCTTGAAGTTGCCGATGTCGGGGACTTTAATCTCAACAAACTTGCTCATAAAAGACCTTGATATCCGTTGCTATGAGTTTCTCATGCGAACCTGTTGCATGGTGCTGCGTTCTGCGTGCGGAGTGCTGCGTCAATTCAAAACACCTTCTTTGCGCAGCACGCAGCACCCGGTACTCAACACTACTCCCATTTGTTGGCGCCGTTTGGAAAACTCGGCAACTGCGGCGGGACCACGCAGAACCTCTGGCCGGTGGGGGCTTCCATCACCACCCAGTGCTTGATGCGCTGCACTTCCCTGGCACCGAGACGACTGAGACGCACTACTTCAGCCTCGATGTCATCGGTCTCGATATCAAGATGCACGCGGCTGGAATGATCCACCATCTGTACTTCGCATTTGATCGTTCCAGACGGTGTCTCCAAGGCGCGGTATTTCTCCAGATTGCCGCTCTTTTCAAGATTGACCGGACGTCCGAGTGCCGCGCTCCAGAAGGTTGCAGCGCCGTCCAGATCATAGGTGTTGCAGTCAATGATGATGGAACAGAGACGGCTGTAATGCATACGTTTCAAAGCACCAAATTTCGGACTTCTGACAGCACCTGACACAGGAATGTAGTGAAGCGCGCGGCCGATGCGCCGTCGATGACACGATGATCGTAGGATAGGGACAAAGGCAGCATCAGCCGCGGCTGGAATTCCTTGCCGTCCCATACCGGCTTCATCTGGGATTTCGACACACCCAGGATTGCTACTTCCGGTGCATTTATTATGGGCGTGAAAGAGGTACCGCCGATGCCGCCGAGGCTGGAGATGCTGAAGCTACCGCCCTGCATCTCGTCGATCTTCAGTTTGCCATCACGGGCCTTGGCGGCCAGCTCACCCAGTTCCTTGGCTACCTGAAACAGGTTCTTCTTGTCGGCATCCTTGATCACCGGCACCACCAGGCCATTCGGTGTATCGGCCGCGAAACCGATGTTAAAATATTTCTTGAATACTTGATTCTGGCCGGATGGGTCCAACGATGAATTGAAATCCGGGAACTGTTTGAGTCCCTCCACGCAGGCCTTGACGATGAATGCCAGCAGCGTGAGTTTGGCGCCGACTTTCTCAGCATCCGACTTGAGCGCCTTGCGCACATTGTCGAGTTCGCTGATATCCGCTTCATCATGCTGGGTGACATGTGGAAGATTCACCCAGGCGGCTTGCAGACGCGGGCCGGAAATCCGTTTGATGCGCGACAGCGGTTTTACTTCGATCTCGCCGAACTTGGCGAAATCCACTTCTGGCACTTTCGGCAAGCCGCCACCTTGTGCCAAACCTCCCTGTATGACGGCCTTGACGAAGGCCTTCACATCCTCGTGGGTGATGCGCCCCTTCTGACCGCTGCCGGTAACGCGCGACAGGTCAACGCCTAGTTCGCGCGCCAGCTTGCGCACCGAAGGACCAGCGTGAGCTTTTCCGAAACCAGCTTCATTAATAACGGCGTGCTGGGTGCTGGGTGCTACGTGCTGCGCAGGAGGTGGCGCGTTATCTTTTGCTCCCTCTCCCTTTGTGGGAGATGGTGAGAGTGAGGGAGATTTATTAGGAACCGTGGTGGCTGGTTTCGATTCGGAAGCTTTTGGAGTGGCACCCGCATCTGCTACTTCCAGGGTGAGAATAACCGTGCCTTCGGAAACCTTGTCGCCCTGCTTCACCTTCATTGCCTTGACGGTACCCGCGTTTGGCGAAGGTACATCCATGGCGGCCTTGTCGGTCTCCAGAGTAATGAGCCCCTGTTCCTTTTCGATTTTGTCGCCCGTTTTCACCATCACTTCAATGACGTCCACGTCCTTGAAGTTGCCGATATCGGGAACTTTGATTTCAACCGTTTTTGCCATGCCGTTGCTCGTGTTTTGTGGGAGCGGTGATACTCACCGCGATTCATTCATCGCGGCGTATAACGCCGCTCCTACACCGTTATCGGGTTGGGCTTCTCGGGATTGATGCCATATTTCTTGATGGCTTCATTCACTTTCTTCTTGTCCAACTGACCTTCGTCAGCCAATGCCTTCAAGGCCGCCAGCGCCACGTACCTCCGGTCCACTTCGAAGAAATGCCGCAGACCTTCGCGGTTGTCACTGCGGCCGAAACCGTCGGTGCCGAGGGTGGTGAAGCGGCGCGGCACGAATTCCCGGATCTGCTCCGGGAACAGACGCACGTAGTCGCTGGCCGCGACCACCGGGCCAACATGGCCTTCGAGCTGGCGGGCGACGTAGGGTATGCGCGGCGGCTGGTCGGGATGCAGCAAGTTCCAGCGCGCGGCATCCACGCCGTCGCGGTGCAGCAAGGTGAAACTGGTGGCGCTCCAGACATCGGCGCTCACGCCCCAATCCTTTTCCAGCATTTCCGCTGCGACCAACACCTCGCGCAGGATGGTGCCGCTGCCCATAAGCTGTACCCGATTATTCGATTTACCACCTTTCCGCAGCAGATAGATGCCGCGGCAGATGCCTTCCTCGACGCCTTTCGGCATGGGCGGATGCACGTAGTTCTCGTTCATCACGGTGAAATAGTAATAGACGTGTTCCTGCTCCTTGAACATGCGGCGCAGGCCATCCTGCACGATCACCGCAATCTCGTAACCGAAGGTCGGGTCGTAGGGAATACAGTTGGGCACATTCGCGGCCATGATCTGGGTATGACCATCCTGGTGTTGCAAACCCTCGCCTTCCAGCGTGGTGCGGCCGGAAATGCCGCCCACCAGAAAACCGCGCGCCTGCACGTCACCTGCCGCCCAGCACAAATCCATCATGCGATGCCAGCCGAACAGTGAGTAGAAGCAAAAGAATGGAATCAGGGTCACACCATAGTTGCTGTAGGCAGTGCCCGCGGCGATGAACGAACTCATGGAACCCGCTTCGGTGATACCCTCTTCCAGCAACTGCCCGGTTTCAGACTCCTTGTAGTACATGAGCTGGTCGGCATCTTCCGGTTTGTAGAGCTGGCCCACGGAAGAATAGATGCCAATCTGACGGAACAGCCCCTCCATACCGAAACTGCGGGCCTCATCGGGGATGATGGGCACTACATATTTGCCGGCATTCTTGTCCTTGAGCAAGGTGGTGAGCACTCGCACCATGGCCATGGTGGTGGACATCTCGCGCTCACCGGTACCTTCCAGCTCTTTCTTGAATACTTCCAATTCTGGCACCATCCGCACATCGGCGTTACGTCGGCGCTGCGGCAGATAGCCGCCGAGCGCCTCACGGCGCGCGTGCAGGTATTTCATCTCCGGGCTGTCTGCTGGTGGCCGCTTGAACGGCTGTTTGGCAATGTCTTCGTCACTGATGGGCAGATTGAGGTTGTCGCGCAACTCCTTCATGGATTCATCATTCAGCTTCTTGACGTTGTGTGCGATGTTCTGGCCCTGAGCGGCGCGCCCCAGCCCGAATCCTTTGATGGTCTTGGCGAGTATCACGGTCGGCTGGCCCTTGTGCTCCACGGCCGCCTTGTAGGCGGTATAGATCTTGCGTGCATCGTGACCGCCACGGTTCAGCCGCCAGATTTCCTCATCGCTCATGTTGGCGACCATTTCCTTGAGTTGCGGATAACGGCCAAAGAAATGCTCGCGCACATACGCGCCATCCTTGGATTTGAACGCCTGATAATCGCCATCCACGCATTCCATCATGAGTTTCGGCAACAATCCCTGGGTGTCTTTCATGAACAGCGAATCCCAGCGCGAACCCCATAGCACCTTGATGACATTCCAGCCCACGCCGCGGAAGTGCGCCTCCAGCTCCTGGATGATCTTGCCGTTGCCGCGCACCGGCCCATCCAGGCGCTGCAAATTACAGTTGATGACGAAGATCAGATTGTCGAGTTTCTCGCGCGCTGCAAGTGAGGTAGCGGCCAGAGTCTCCGGTTCATCCACTTCACCGTCACCGATGAAACACCACACCTTGCGGTCCGAGGCCGGAGTAAGGCCGCGGTGCTCCAGGTAACGCATGAAGCGCGCCTGGTAGATGGACATGATGGGTCCTAGGCCCATGGATACCGTAGGGAACTGCCAGTAATCCGGCATCAGCCACGGATGCGGATAAGATGAGATGCCATCGCGTTCGACTTCGCGGCGGAAATTCATCAACTGATTTTCAGTGAACCGGCCTTCTAAATAGGAACGTGCGTACACGCCCGGCGAGGAATGGCCCTGCAGGTACACGAGATCGCCGAGATGATCCTTGTCTGGTGCGCGCCAGAAGTGGTTGAAACCGACTTCGAACAGGGTACCGGCGGAGGCGTAGCTCGCCAGATGGCCGCCAATGCCGTTGTTCACCTTGTTGGCATGCACCACCATGGCCATGGCGTTCCAGCGCAGATACGCTTCGATACGTTTTTCCAGCTCGCGGTCGCCTGGATACGGCGGCTGCTTTGAGGTTGGAATCGTATTCACATACGCGGTGTTGGGAGTGTATGGCAGGTAGGCGCCGGAACGGCGCGCCTGGTCAATCAACTGCTCGATCAGAAAATGGGCACGCTCTGTTCCCTCCACCTCCAGCACCGAGACGAGGGATTCCAGCCACTCGCGGGTCTCTTCCGGGTCCAGATCCTGGGGCTTTGCAGCATCATTGGCCATATCAAACCTTCCTCAAACCTTGCTACATGGAGAACCGGCGTCAGACTTCACACTTGTACCCGGAGCGCACGGTTCCGGCAGGACCGAAAGCCCTATATCATCACGCTCCTGACGTTTTAGGGGTCAAATATAATCCCAACGCAGGCGTGCAAATACCAACTAAACAGGAATTTACGAGGCCCGGCCCGGGGCAGAGTCCCGAGCAGCAGCATTATACTGCTCTTGGAAAGCGACCTCCAAAGGATCGGATATGAATTCACTCAATGTCGGGTGGCTGAAACCATTGAGCCACCGGTAGATTTACCTCGGTATATGTTCCGATAATGCGCCTGATGCTGGAGCAAGTTGTCTCCCAAAGGAATCGCTGAACAAGTAATCGCAGAATGACTGACAAAATCACCATCATCCGGCCCGACGATTGGCACCTGCATCTGCGTGATGGCGCTGACACGCGCGATGTGCTGGCGCACACCGCGAAACGCTTTGCCCGCGCCATCATCATGCCGAATCTCAAACCGCCGGTGACTACGACCGCTGCTGCCCTCGCCTACCGGGAGCGTGTTCTCAAAGTGCTACCAAAGAACACAAGCTTCCAGCCGCTGATGACGTTGTATATCGCGGACAACACCCAGCCGCAGGAGATCGAAAAAGCCAAAGACAGCGGCCACATTTACGGCATGAAGCTGTATCCAGCTGGTGCCACCACGAACTCTGACTCGGGCGTGACCGACATTCGCAAATGCGATGCCGTATTGGAAAAGATGGCTGAACTGGATGTACCGTTGCTGGTGCACGGCGAAGTCACTGATCCGACCGTGGATATCTTCGACCGCGAGCAGGTCTTCGTTAATCGCATACTTGCGCCGCTGGTGAAACGCCTGCCGCAGCTCAGAATCGTGTTTGAACACGTCACCACGCAGGCAGCAGTTGATTTTGTACTGGCCGCTGGCAAGCATGTGGCTGCCACCATCACCCCACATCACCTGCTATACAACCGTAATGCCCTGTTTCAGAACGGCATTCAACCACACTACTTTTGCCTACCAGTGCTGAAGCGAGAAGGACACAGAGAAGCACTGGTCAAGGCCGCCGTAAGCGGTAATCCGAAATTCTTCCTCGGTACCGACAGCGCACCTCACGCCAGACACCTGAAGGAAAACGCCTGCGGCTGCGCCGGCGTATTCAGCGCGCATGCCGCCATCGAACTGTATGCAGAGGTGTTTGAGCAAGCTCGCGCGCTGGACAGGCTTGAAGCCTTCGCCAGTTTTCACGGTGCGGATTTCTACAGGCTGCCGCGCAACCGGGAAACCATCACGCTGACAAAACAAACCTGGAAGGTGCCGGAGACATATCCGTTCGGCGAGCATCAGGTCGTCCCGCTGCGCGCAGGTGAAGATATCGCCTGGTCGCTGGCTGAATAGTTTCGGGCGCCTCACTCATCCCGTATGCTGCCAACATGAATGACGCTCACACTCCACATCCTTTTTCCCAGCGTTTCCGCGGTTTCCTGCCGGTAGTGGTGGACGTGGAAACCGGCGGCTTCAACCCCGAGACTGATGCGCTGCTGGAAATCGCCGGCGTGTTGATTGACATGGATGACGCCGGTTTGCTGCACCGCGGCGCCACCATTGCCTATCACGTGCAGCCGTTCGAAGGCGCAAATCTGAACCCGGAAGCCCTGGCGTTCACCGGCATTGATCCCCACCATCCACTGCGCCCCGCTATCCCGGAACGGGATGCATTGCAGCGCCTGTTCCGGGAGGTGCGTGCCAATCTGCATCAATACAACTGCACGCGCGCGATCCTGGTGGGACACAATGCTTTCTTCGATATGAATTTTCTGAATGCGGCCATCGCCCGCAGTGACATCAAGCGCAGTCCGTTCCATCCATTTTCCAGTTTCGACACTGCAACCCTCGCCGGCGTGGCCGTTGGTCAGACGGTATTGGCGCGCGCCGTGGCGGCCATGGGCA